>NZ_VRVF01000054.1:0-35356 GCF_008040045.1 Methylobacterium sp. WL8
CTCTTAATAGAGAAAATCTAAATTGTAATCACCTGACCTTTAAACGAGTATTTCCGATATATTGATCTAGAGATCGATTTTTGGTCACATCAATACTCCTTGGCCACCTCTCACCATCGCATATGACAGTTCATTTTTCGAGTGAACTTTCCTACTAACGGGATTGTTGGCCTGATTCGAAACCCTGTTAAATTCCGGACCCGTCGCAGGAGACGGTTTCAAAAGGAAGCTTCCTGCGCAGTTGAAGCCTGCTAAACCCGCGCCATGCCCCACACCGTCGCCGCCCTGTATCAGTTCGTCGCCCTCCCGGATGCCGCCACCTTGGCCCCGGCCCTGGAACGCGTCTGCCGGCGCCTCGACCTCACGGGCACGCTGCTGCTGGCTCGCGAAGGCATCAACGGCACCGTCGCGGGGTCGGCCGAGGCGATCGACGCGTTCCTCGCTGCGTTGAACGGGCCCGACCTGTTCGACGGCCGCCTCGACCGGCTCGAACGCAAGCTGTCGACGGCGGAGGCGCCGCCCTTCGCGCGGATGAAGGTGAAGCTCAAGCCCGAGATCGTGACCTTCGACGGCGGCGCCACCGATCCCTCCGCGTGGGTTGGAACCTATGTCGCGCCGGAGGCGTGGAACGCCCTGCTCGACCGGCCCGGCGTGGTGGCGGTCGACACGCGCAACCGCTTCGAGGTGGCGCTCGGCACGTTCGCGGGCGCGGTCGATCCCGGGCTGACGCGCTTCGGCGACTTTCGCGATTTCGCGGAGACCCTCGATCCGGCGGCCGAACTCGCCCTGTTCTGCACCGGCGGCATCCGCGGCGAGAAAGCGGGCGCCTACCTCGCGGCCTGCGGGTTCGCCCGCGTCCACCTGCTCAAGGGCGGCATCCTGAAGTACCTCGAGGCCGTGCCGGAGGCCGAGAGCCGCTGGACCGGCGACTGCTTCGTCTTCGACGGCCGCATCGCGCTGGGGCCGGCGCTGGCGGAACGGCCCGACCATCCGCCGGAGGCGCTGCGATGACCGATTCGGCGACGAGCGAGTCCGCGCGCATCGACCATCTCGAGATGCGCCTGACCGAGCAGGACGCGACGATCGACGACCTCAACCGCACCATCACCGAGCAGTGGCGGCTGATCGACCGGCTGCGGCGGCAGGTGGACACCTTGACCGAGCGCGTCGAGGAAGCCGGCGCCCGCGCGGCGACGGGGGGCGCGGAGCCCCCGCCGCCGCATTACTGAGCCGGATCGAGCGGCCTCGACCCTCCCCCGCAGAAGGGGGATGGACGAGGCGTCGGCGCCGCCTGCTCCTTAGAAATTCGCCTGGGTGACGAACTTCGTCGCGAGGTAGCCGTCCAGCGCTTCCGTGCCGCCCTCGCTGCCGTAGCCGGATTCCTTCACCCCGCCGAAGGGCGTCTCCGGGAGCGCGATGCCGTGATGGTTGATCGAGACCATGCCGCTCTCCACCCGGTTCGACACCCGCGTCGCCCGCTCCGACGAGCGGGTGTAGGCGTAGGCCGCGAGGCCGTAGGGCAGGCGGTTCGCCTCAACGTAGGCGTCCTCGTCGTCGCTGAAGCGCTGGATCGCGGCCACCGGGCCGAACGGCTCCTCGTTCATGATCCGCGCGGTGAGCGGCAGGTCGGTGAGCACCGTCGGCTCGAAGAAGTTGCCCCGGTTGCCGATGCGCTTGCCGCCGGTGCGAAGCGTCGCGCCCTGGGCGCTGGCGTCGGCCACGAGCGACTCCATCGCCTCAAGACGGCGCCCGTGGATCAGCGGCCCCATCTTCGTGTCGGGGTCGAGCCCGTCGCCGACCTTGAGGTTGGCGGCGAGGTCCGTGAAGCCCGCGACGAAGCGGTCGAACACCGAGTCGTGGACGAGGAACCGGGTCGGCGCGACGCAGACCTGGCCGGCGTTGCGGAACTTGTTGGCGCCGAGTACCGCCACCGCCTTCTCGACGTCGGCGTCGCCGAATACGATCGCCGGCGCATGGCCGCCGAGCTCCATCGTCGCCCGCTTCATGTGCTGGCCGGCCAAGGCCGCGAGCTGCTTGCCGACGACGGTCGAGCCGGTGAACGAGATCTTCCGGATCACCGGATGCGGGATCAGGTACGACGAGATCGTCGCCGGGTCGCCGTAGACCAGCGCGAGGCAATCGCCCGGAACGCCGGCATCGAGGTAGGCGCGCACCAGCTCGGCGCAGCTCGCCGGCGTGTCCTCGGGGCCCTTCAGGATCACCGGGTTGCCGGTGCAGAGCGCGGCGGCGATCTTGCGCACCGCCTGGTTGATCGGGAAGTTCCAGGGCGTGAAGCACGCCACCGGCCCGACCGGCTCACGCACCACGAACTGCAGCACGCCGTCGCCGCGAGGCGGAATCACCCGGCCGTAGGCGCGCTTGCCTTCTTCCGCGAACCAGTCCGTGACGTCGGCCGCGGCCATCGTCTCGACGCGGGCCTCGGCGAGCGGCTTGCCCTGCTCGATCGTCATGATGCGGGCGATGTCGTCGGCGCGCTCGCGCAGCAGGTCCGCCGCGTTGCGCAGCACCTTGGCGCGATCGAAGGCCGAGACTCGGCGCCACTGCGCGAAGCCGCGGGCGGCGGCCTCGAGCGCCCGGTCGAGGTCGTCCTGGGTGGCGACCGCGCACTGCCCGATGGTCTCGCCGGTGGCGGGGTTGAGCACCGGCAGCGTCTCGCCGCCCGAGCCGGCGCCCCAGGCGCCGGCGATGTGAAGCTTCACGTCCGGATACATGTCGGCTTGCATTCCCTGCCCGGCCAGCCGCGAGGGCCGGCGACGGGGGCAATGTCGGCCTCGGCGCCCCGGGGGGCAAGGCGGAGCGGGGAACGAACGCGATCGGATGTCCGCGTCAGGCGGTGATGCTGCGCTTGACCGGCTCGGGACCCTTCACCGTCACCGCCCCCCCCCGGCGCGCGCGCAGCGTGCCGCCCTTCGGCACCACCTGCCAGCCTTCCTTGGCGCCGTCGATCGGCTCGGAAACCACCACCAGCCCGGTCTCGGTCTGGCGGTAGTACAGGCTCGGCGGCCGCGCATCGCAGGCCCAGCGATAGGCGAAGATCTCCTCGCCGTCGGTGAGGAGCGCAGTGAAGCGCAGCGGCTCGGTGATGCCGGCGCCCCGCATCAGGTCGCGCACGGTCGCCAGCGTCTTGGCCATGGCGCCGACCGGGTCCTCGGCAAGGCCGTTGGCAAGGGCCAGCAGGAACAGGGCCTCGGAATCGGTGCTGCCGCGACGCCCGTCGTAGAGGGCGTCCGGGATCAGCGCCTCGAGGCGGCGCTTGATCCGCAGGTATCCGCCGATCTGCCCGTTGTGCATGAACAGGTGGCGGCCGTTGACGAAGGGGTGGCAGTTTGTCCGCGCGGTCGCCGTGCCGGTCGAGGCGCGCACGTGGGCGAAGAAGGTCCGCGCGCGGACCTGCCCGCACAGGTTGACGAGGTTCTCGTCCGACCAGGCCGGCAAGATGTCGCGATAGACGCCCGGCTCCGGTCGCTCGCCGTACCAGCCGAGGCCGAAGCCGTCGCCGTTGGTCTCGGTCTTCCCCTGCTCGGCGTGCAGCGACTGGTGCACGAGCGAGTGGGTGGGCGCGCAGACGAGATCCGAGAGAAAAACCGGCTCGCCGCTATAGGCCAGGAAGCGGCACATGCTTGGGACCAACCTCTCGCTGATCGCACGGCCGCGAAACGCACCGGATTTGCTTGTCGGGCAAACCCGGTCCCGTGCCGTCGCCGAACCGTAACATTTAGATGTCGATGGTGAACAGTTCGCTAACGCACCGCACCATACACAGAGTTCGTGCGGTCCCGAACGGATCCTCGCCAAACCGGTCGCAAGGCAGGCATGCGCATGAGACGAAATCCGACGCTTGTTACCCGGCTTCGGACGGCGCAGCATGCTTGAATCGGGAATCAGCGGCTCGCCACGAGGCCGCACCGCCCGTCAGGCATCACCGCATCCTCACATCTCGCGAAGGAGGTCCCATGGACCGCGCCCCCTCCCCCTGTCCCGTCGCCCTGGTCGTCGAGGACGATGCCGCGGTCCGCAACCTCGCCGCCGCCGTGCTGGAGGAGACGGACCTCGGGGTGATCGCCTGCGACAGCGCGGAGGCCGCGATCTCGATTCTGGAGCGCGACGACGTCACCGTCGCGCTGCTCTTCGCCGACATCCGTCTGCCCGGCGCGATGGACGGGCTCGCGCTCGCCAGCACCGTCGAGCGCCGCTGGCCGGACGTGCGGGTGGTGGTGACCTCGGGCTACGATGCCGGCGGCGACGCGCGGATGCCGGCGCAAGCGGTGTTCATGCAGAAGCCGTGGCGCGCCCTCGACGTGCTGGTCCAGGCCGAGCACGCGACGGAAGCCGCCCGCGCCGCCTGAGCGTTCGCTCGATCGACCCGGACGGCGCCGAACGCGTCGTCCGCGATCTCACGGGATCGAACATCCTTCGGCGCACGAAAAAAGCCCGGCCCGCATGCGCGGCCGGGCTTTTTCGAGGATCGCGATCGACGGGCCTCGCGGCCCGGATCGACTTACTCGGCGGCGGGGGCCGCCGGAGCGCCACCGGCCGGAGCCGACGGGGTCATCGACGGGAAGCCGGGACGACGGGGGCCGCCGGCGCCGAAACGGGGCTTCGGCTTAGGGGCGGCGATCAGGCCCTCGCGGATCGCGGTCTTGCGGGCCTGCTTGCGGGCGCGACGGACGGCCTCGGCCTTCTCGCGCGCCTTGCGCACCGAAGGCTTCTCATAGGCCTTGCGCTGCTTCATCTCGCGGAAGATGCCTTCGCGCTGCATCTTCTTCTTGAGGACGCGGAGCGCCTGATCGACGTTGTTGTCGCGAACGAGTACCTGCAACGGAGTGGATCCTCTAGAACCAGTTTGAACGTGGCATTCGGTCGGTGTCGGCGGCGAGACGCCCGCGACGGAGCGGGAAACCGACAGCGCCCCGGACCCGGGGATCGCCCGGGCGGGACGCGGTTCGGACCGTCTCGATTCGGCACCAGATCTGCACCTTGGGCAGGCTCTTACACCAAGCGGCGGCGAGTTCCAACCGGATAGGCGACGCGAACGCGATCCGCGCGAACTGTGACCGGGCAGCCTCAGTCGCGGCTCTGGTAGGGTGTTCGCGCCGACACCACACAAGGATTGCCGGACGGCGGCGGCCACACGGCGATCGTCCTACGGCAGGGGTGACCGATGAACGACGACGCGCAGCAATTCGCCAGCGACAACTATTCCGGCATCTGCCCGGAGGCCTGGGGGGCGATGGCGGAGGCCAACGCCGGGCATGCGCCGGCCTACGGCGAGGACGCCTGGACCGCACGCGCCGCGGACGCCTTCCGCACCTTGTTCGAGACCCGGTGCGAGGTGTTCTTCGCCTTCAACGGTACCGCCGCCAACGCGCTGGCCCTGGCCTCGCTCTGCCGCTCCTACCACAGCGTAATCTGCGCCGACGCCGCCCACGTGGAGACCGACGAGTGCGGCGCGCCGGAATTCTTCTCCAACGGCTCGAAGCTGCTCACGGTCCGCACCGAAAGCGGCAAGCTGACCCCGGACGCGATCCGGGCGCTCGCCACCAATCGCAAGGACATCCACTTCCCGAAGGTCCGGGTGGTGACGGTGACCCAGCCGACCGAGACGGGGCAGGTCTACACCCTGGCCGAGTTGCAGGCGATCTCGGCCACCTGCCGCGACCTCGGCCTGTCGCTGCACATGGACGGGGCGCGCTTCGCCAACGCCTGCGCGCATCTCGGATGCAGCCCGGCGGACATGACGTGGCGCGCGGGCGTCGACGTGCTCTGCTTCGGCGGCACCAAGAACGGCATGCATGCCGGCGAGGCGGTGGTGTTCTTCGAGCCCGCGCTGGCGGAGGATTTCGGCTACCGCTGCAAGCAGGCAGGGCAGCTCGCCTCCAAGATGCGCTTCCTGTCGGCGCCCTGGGTCGGGATACTGGAAAGCGGGGCCTGGCTCCACAACGCCGCGCACGGCAACACCTGCGCCCAGGACTTCGCCGCGGCGGTGGCGGACATGCCCGGGATCGCGCCGATGTTTCCGGTCGAGGCCAACGCCGTCTTCCTGGCGATGCCGGCGGAGATGATGGAGCGCCTGCGTGCCAAGGGCTGGCGCTTCTACACCTTCATCGGCGGCGGAGCCCGGTTCATGTTCGCCTGGGACGCGAAGCGCGAACGCGTCGCGGAACTGGTCGCGGACCTGCGCGCGGTGGCCGCGGCGTCGGCCTGAGCGGCCGACGGGTTGCCGCGCGGCGCGCGGCTGTCTAACAAGGCGCATGGTTCCGACAGACGCCCGCCCGTCCTCGACGACGCCGCCGTAGCGCGCCCCGCCGCCACGCCGTCCGCCTCCGCGGGACGGCGCACGCGGTCCGTCGAACCGTCACCCTTCGAGATCGCTCCTCTTTTTGGGCTCGCACGCCGCCTCCAGCTTGGCGCGGGCCGGACATATTGCATGACCTTCCAGACCTTGCGGGCCGAATGGGCCCCGCACGTGCCGCGCGAATTGCTCGCCGGCACCGTCGTCGCGCTCGCCCTCATCCCCGAGGCGATCGCGTTCTCGTTGATCGCCGGCGTCGACCCCCAGGTCGGGCTCTACGCCTCGTTCTGCATCGCGGTCACCACCGCCATCGTCGGCGGGCGCCCGGCGATGATCTCGGCGGCCACCGGCGCCACCGCCCTGGTGATGGCCGGCCTCGTCCGCGAGCACGGCCTGCAATACCTGCTCGCCGCCTCGATCCTCGCCGGCCTGATCCAGATCGGCGCCGGCCTGCTGCGCCTCGGCGACCTGATGCGCTTCGTCTCGCGCTCGGTGATCACCGGGTTCGTCAACGCGCTGGCGATCCTGATCTTCCTCGCGCAGATGCCCGAGCTGATCGGGCGCGGGCCGACCGTCTACGCGATGGTGGCGATCGGGTTGGCGATCATCTACGGCCTGCCGCGGCTCACCAAGGCAGTGCCCTCGCCCCTCGTCTGCATCGTGCTGCTGACCATCGCCGCGATCGCGCTGGCGCTCCCGGTGCGGACGGTGGGCGACATGGGCGCGCTCCCCGCAAGCCTGCCGTCCTTCCTGCTGCCGCAGGTGCCGCTGAGCCTCGAGACGCTTCGGATCATCCTGCCCTACGCCGCCACGGTGGCGATGGTCGGCCTGCTCGAATCCCTGATGACCGCGGCGATCGTCGACGAGATGACCGACACCGGCAGCGACAAGAGCCGGGAATGCCTCGGCCAGGGCGCGGCCAACATCGTCTCCGGCTTCTTCGGCGGCATGGCCGGCTGCGCGATGATCGGCCAGACGGTGATCAACGTCACCTCGGGCGCCCGCGGTCGGCTGTCCTGCCTTTGGGCCGGCTGCTTCCTGCTGTTCCTGATCCTCGTCCTCGGCGCCTACGTCCGGCAGATCCCGATGGCGGCGCTGGTCGCGGTGATGATCTTCGTCTCGCTCCAGACCTTCTCCTGGCGCTCGATCCGCGACCTCACCCGCCATCCCGGCTCGTCGAGCGTGGTGATGCTCGCCACCGTCGCGGTGGTGGTGGCGACCCACGACCTCGCCCGCGGCGTGCTCGTCGGGGTGCTGCTGTCGGGGGTGTTCTTCGCGCGCAAGGTCGCCCGGGTGTTCGACGTCGCGAGCCGGCGCGAGGGCGCGGTCCGCACCTACGTCGTCACCGGTCAGCTGTTCTTCGCGACCGCCGAGGCCTTCCACGGCGCGTTCGACTTCCGCGACGACGCCGAGCGGATCGTGCTCGACCTCACGGCCGCGCATTTCTGGGACATCACCGCGATCAACGCCCTCGACCGGGTGGTGCTGAAGTTCCGCCACCACGGCCGCGCGGTCGAGATCGTCGGCCTCAACCGCGCGAGCGCGACCCTGGTCGAACGCCTCGGCACCCACGACAAGCCTGGCGCGGTGGCGACGCCGGGGCATTGAGGCGGCGGCGAACCCTCAAGCGAGCCAGTCGGGCATCCGGTCGAGGCCGATCAGTTCGTCGTAGGTCTGGCGCGGGCGAACGATCGCGGCCTGCGCGCCGCTGACCAGCACCTCGGGCACGAGGCGGCGGGTGTTGTAGGTGCCGGCCTGGACCGCGCCGTAGGCGCCCGCGGTCATCACCGCGATCAGCGCGCCGGGCGCGACCTGCGGCATCTCGCGCTGCAGGGCGAGGTAGTCGCCGGTCTCGCAGACCGGGCCGACTACGTCCGCGGTCACGCGCGGCGCGTCGGCGGCCGGCACCTCGACCGGCCGGAGCGCGTGGTAGGCCTCGTACAGCGTCGGCCGGATCAGGTCGTTCATCGCCGCGTCGACGATGACGAAGGTGCGGCCCTCGCTCTCCTTCACGTACAGCACACGGGTGACGAGGATGCCGGCGTTGCCCGCGATCATCCGGCCGATCTCGAAGACCGGGCGCAAACCGAGGGGCGCGAAATGCGGCCGGATCGTCGCGGCCAGGGCCGCCGGGTCCGGCGGGGGGGCGTTGTCGTCGCGATAGGGGATGCCGAGGCCGCCGCCGAAATCGATGTGGCGGATCGGATGGCCCTCGGCGATCAGCCGTCCGGCGAGGCCGGCGAGCAGGCGGGCGGCGTTCTCGAACGGCGCCAAGTCGGTGATCTGGCTGCCGATATGCATGTCGACGCCGTGGATCGCGAGGCCCGGCAGCGTCGCGGCCAGGGCGTAGACGGCGGGCGCGCGCGTGATGGGCACGCCGAACTTGTTCTCGTACTTGCCCGTCGAGATCTTGGCGTGGCCGCCGGCGTCGATGTCGGGGTTGACGCGGATCGAGACGGGGGCGTCGATCCCGAGGCTGGTCGCCACCGCGGACAGCGCGAGCAGCTCCGGCTCGCTCTCGACGTTGAAGCAGAAGATGCCGGCCTTCAGCGCCGCCGCCATCTCGTCCTGCGTCTTGCCGACGCCCGAAAACACGATCTTGCGGGCCTCGACCCCGGCGCGGAGCGCGCGGAGCAGCTCGCCCTCGGAGACGATGTCCATGCCGGCGCCCTGGCGGGCGAGCGTCGCCAGCACGGCCTGGTTGGAGTTCGCCTTCATCGCGAAGCACACCAGCGCGTCGTCGCCGGCGAAGGCATCGGCGAACACGCGGTAGTGCCGCTCCAGGGTGGCGGTGCTGTAGCAGTAGAACGGCGTGCCGACGCGCTCGGCCAAGGCCGTCAGGTCGACGTCCTCGGCGTGCAGGCGTCCGCCGCGATCCTGGAAATGGTGCATCGTTCGGCCGTGTCCGGGAAGCGTCGAGATCCGCCGTTCGGCTCGAGATCCCGTCCGCGGGGGAACCTCGCCCGGAGGCGGAAGAGCAAGGTTTGGTGACGGTGCGTGCGATCCGTCGCGCGGGCGGCGGCCTACAGCAGCGGATCGAGGATGAAGGGGTCCTTCGGGATGCGGTAGCCGCGCTTGGCGCCGCGGCTCGTCTCCACCGGCGCCTCGGTGCCGGAAGCGGGGGCGAGCGCGGATGGCGGCAGCTCGTCGCCGGCGCGGACCGCGAGCGGATCGGGCTCCGGCGCGCCGCCGCCGAGGCCGGTGCTGACCGGAAGCGTCCGAGGTCCGGCCGTCGTCGTGGGCGTGCCCTGGGCCGTGTTCCGTGCCGGCACCGTGGCCGAGGCGCCCGGCGGCTCCAGGGCACCGCGGCGGCCGCAGCCCGCCAGCGCGAGCGCGACGAGGGCTGCGGCTAGGATCGACGTCAGGACGCGGGAGGGCGGCATCGCGGAGGGTCCGGCGGGCACTTCTGGGTGTGGTCCTCCCGAGGGAGGATCACACCTTAGCCGTTGCCGCACCCCGAGGCGAGCGCCCCCGCGCCACAGCGCGAATCCGAAGCGCGCCGGTCGACTTTCGCGGGCTCAGCCCTTCTTTCCGCCCGTGGTCGCCTGGTAGGCGTCGATGGCGCGGCGGCAGTTCTCCGACAGCGACTTCCAGTTCTTCTCGAAGCACGCGTCGAGCTTCGGATCCTCGGGGGCAAGGTTGCCGCAATAGTTCAGGTAATCGCCGGTGCAGTACTTCTTCAGGGTCTCGTTGCCGCGCTTGGTCTCGGGCGCGGCGGAGGCCGGCGCGGAGAACGACACGGCCAAGCCGAGCGCGAGGGCGAGGGGCATGAGCTTCAAGGCCATGGGGCGTCGTTCCATCTGTCGGGTCGAAATGCGGGATGGCGGTGCGATGATGCCATCGCGTGGTGGAAACAAGGCATCGCGGAGGGGTTTCGCAAGCGCGCCACTCGAAATCCGCTGCGCCGGCGGCCGATCAGTGCGACGATGCGTGCATCGCGTAGGCCGCCACCGGCGGCAGGCGCTCGCGCTGCGCCAGCGCGTCGGCGACTTCGGTGATGCGCCGGCGCAGGTCGGCGTTCTCGCGCTCGACCGTCTCGCCGCGATCGGACTCGGACCGTGCGGGCGCCGCCTCGGCGGCCGCGAGCTTTTCGCGGACGCTGCGCTCGCTCTCGGCCGGGTCGGCGAGCGTCGCTTCGGGCGCGGCTGGATCGAGCCGTGCGGCGAGCAGGCTGTCGAGCAGGTCGGCGTGGGCCTCCTCGAGCGCGAGCAGGGTCGCGAGGCCCGCAGAGCCGTCGGCCTGCGCGGTCTCGAGTTCGCCTTCCAGGCGCTTCCGGAGCGCGAGCGCTTCCGCAATCTCGGCGTCGCGCGCGGCGACGTCGCGGGCGAGCGCCGCCACCTCCAGCGTTCGGCCGCCGAGGGCCGCCATGTCGGCGTGGCGCTTGGCGCGTGCGGCTTCGACGGCGCGCTCCATCCGGCGCTGCCCCACCGCGAACTCGGCCCGCAGGAAATCCTTCTCCGCCGCGATCTCCTCGCCGGAGAGCGGCAGCTGCGCCTCGGTCCGCCGCCGCGCGAGCCGGGCGGCGCGCGCGTTCACGGCCGGCAGAGCCAGCAGCGCACACAGGGTCGCCACCAGGAAGCCGAGGGCGAAGACCATCACGGTTTCGATCACGCGGGCGAACTCGTTCCCTTGAGCGACGCCGCGCGGCGGACCCCTGCCCGCTCGTGCGACGACGCGACCACACGCCGAAACGGGCACCGGAACCCGAGCTGAACCCGTGCACCGCGCCCGCGAGCCGGGCATGCCCGACCAACGTTGGCGCTCAGTCTAACCGGTTTTGGACGCGGGCGCGAAATCGCGATTCGCGACGCCTCAGAACGGGTTCCAGGTCGGCGTGCCGGTGAACTTCAGGTAGCCGACGTTGATGCCGAGCCGCGCGCCGACGCCGGTGCGGATCGGGACCACGACGATGCCGTCGTTGGTCACCGCCGTCATGCCGAAGCCGCCGACGAAGTAGGCCGAGCCGTCGACGCCGCCGAAGCGGCGGTAGATGCCCTTCACCGCCGGCAGGTTGTAGACCAGCATCATGGTGCGGTCGCCGTCGCCGCCGATGTCGAACCCGAGGGTCGGGCCCTGCCAATAGATCCGGCGCTGGCCGGCGTTGCGGGTGTAGAGCGTGCCTTCGCCGTAGCGGACGCCGCCGACGATGGCGCCGGAGGCCTCCTGCCCGAGGATGTAGCCGTTGGGCTCGCCCCAGCGCTTGGTCGCCTCCTGAACGGTCAGCGCCAGCCCGCGCGAGACGTTGCCGAAGAACTTGTGCCCCGAATCGACGATCTCGCCCGGGCGGAAATTCTCGGGCGCGCCAGGGTCGTCGACGCCGCGAGCAAGGGCGGCGCCTGGAAGCAAGCCGAGCACGGCGAGGCCGGCCGAACCGAGGCCGGCCAGAGCATGGCGGCGGGTCGGTGTCGGATGGCGTTTCGCGTCGGCTTGGCAGAGATGGTTTGTGCGGGGAGAATCGGGTGCGGTCATGGTTCCTCCTCGATCCGCTCGGGGCGGCGCCTTCACGGGACGCGGTCGCGCGCCTGGACGAAGCCCTGCGTTCGCCCCCCGGACAAGCGGCAGGCCTTGCGCCGCTCCGCACGACGATCGATGAGGCCGCGAAACCGGTTGCGAACGTCGGGCTCAAGACTTGGGGATCAAGTGGACACGATGTGGTTAACGCGACGTGACTGCGCCGGCCTCGTCCTGGCGGGTCTCGCCGGGCCCGCACGCGGCCAGACGCCAGCGTCCGGCTATCTCGGGCTCGCGGGGTTCGACCCGGTGAGCTACTTTCTGCCGGAGGGGCCGCAGGCGGGCCTGGCGACGTTCGAGGTCTCGGGCGCGGGTTGGAGCTGGCGCTTCGCCAGCGCCGCCAACCGGGCCGTGTTCCTGCGCGACCCGACGGTCTACACGCCGCGGCTCGGCGGCTACGACCTCGTCGGCATCCTCGACGGGCGGCTGGTCGACGCGGACCCGCTCGTCTTCGCTCTGGTGGACGAGCGCCTCTACCTGTTCCGAAACGCCGAACACCGCGACCGGGTGGTGGCGGAGCCGAGCCTCGCGGCGAAGGCCGAGGCGTCCTGGCCCACCCTGCAGGGGCTCACGGACGGAGCACGGGAGTGAGCTCGGGCACGCCTGCGCTCTCTCGCGGCCGCAGGATCGGCCCCCGGTCGGGCAGCGCGACGCGGGCGGCGAGCGCGGGGTCGCCGAGCGCCGCGAAGGGGCCGTTACGGTAGGCCATCGCGTGCCGGCCGTAGATGATCGGCCGCCCGGTCGGTGTCACGACCCGGCCGCCGGCCGCGGTGAGGATGTGGTCGCCGGCCGCCGTGTCCCACTCCATGGTCGGGCCGCAGCGGACGTAGAGGTCGGCCTCGCCCGAGGCGATCAGCGCGAACTTGAGGGCCGAGCCGGCCGGACGCCGCTCCGTGACGCCGAGGGCGTCGAGGCAGGCTTCGGTCTCGATGTCGCCGTGGCGGCGGCTGCCCAGGGCCGTGAGCCCGTCCTTCGGCTCCGGGCGGGTGTGGACGGCGCGGATGGAGCCGGGCCGACCCGCCTCGATCGGCGCTTCGTGCGCGACGACGCCCGCCTGCCAGACGCGGCCGACGCCCGGCGCGGCGAGCGCGGCGGCGACCGGCCGGTTGCCCTCGATCAGGGCGATGCACACCGCGAATTCCGGGCTGCCGGCGAGGAAGTCGCGGGTGCCGTCGAGGGGGTCGACGAGGAAGAACCGGTCGGCGGGCGGCACGTCGTGGCAGGTCTCCTCGGCCACGACCGGGATCGCCGGGAACCGCTCCAGGAGGTTGGCCAGGATCAGCTGCTCGGCCTCGAGGTCGGCATGGCTCGATGGCGAGCCGTCCACCTTCAGCACGTGCGGGCAGTCGTGGCCGTGGTGCCCGAGCAGGATCTCGCCGGCGGCGCAGGCGATCTCGGCCAGATCCGCGGCGATGCGCTCGCGTTCCGGTCCCGACAGGGAGACGATGGATGATGCCGCCATAGCCATGGCACCGTCTTGCGCCTCCCATCGATCCTTGTCGATGGCGGACCCCTGCCGAGCGGACCGGCCGAGCGAACAGGCATCGTGCTCCCACGGCGGATCAGTAGGTCGCGAAGATCCGCGCGATCTCCGAAGGCTCGCGCGTCACCGTCAACGCCAGGGCGAGCAGGATGCGGGCCTTCTGCGGCGTCAGGTTGTCGGCGCTGAGGATGCCGCGCTCCCGCAGGCGGGTGGTGAGCGGGACGACGCCGCTGCCCGCGCGCGTCGACTGCACCACGACGATTCCGGCCGCCGCCGCCTCTTCGAGGGCGTCGGCCTCCCGCGGCGGCGTCATGCCGGGTGCGAGGCCCGCCGAGACGATCCCCTGCGCGCCGGCGGCGCGGAAGGCGCGCACCGCCGTGCCGTCGGCGTCGGCGTAGCCGTAGGACACGTCGACCCGCGGCAGCGCGTCGAGCGCGCGGACGTCGAAGGGCGTGCCCGGAGCGTGGCTGCGTTCGGAGCGCCGGTAGTACTGCACCGACGCGCCGTCGACATGGCCGAGCACGCCGAAATCCGGCGTGCGGAAAGTCTGCAGCCGGGCGACCGAGGTCTTGGTCACCTCGCGGGCCGCCTGGATCTCGTCGTTGAGGACGACGAGCACGCCGCGCCCGCGGGAGTGCGGCGACGCCGCCGTGCGGATCGCCGCGACGAGGTTGAGCCCGGCGTCGCTCGACAGGGCGCTCATCGGCCGCTGCGAGCCGACGAGCACCACCGGCACGTCCACGGTCAGCGTCAGGCTCAGCGCGTAGGCGGTTTCCTCCAGGGTGGCGGTGCCGTGCCCGATGACGATGCCGGCGAGGTCGGGATGCTCGGCCGCCAGCCGCTCGCAGGTCTTCACCAGGTCGCGCCATTCGGCGAAGCCGATCGCCGGGCTCGGCACGGCGCGGAAGGCGACGGGCACGACCTCGGCAACCGCGCGCACCTCCGGCACCGCGTCGAGGATCGCCTGCGCCTCCAGCCGGTTGCCGGTCGCGGTGTAGTCGAGGATGTCCAGGGAATCTCGGCCCAGCGACGAGATCGTCCCGCCGGTGCCAATGAACGCGACCTTCGGCCTTGCCGTCATCGAATGTCTCCTGCCGCTAGGCGCCGAGACGGCGTCCTACCCGCAGACGCCGTTCCTGTCTCGCGCCGGCACACGCGCGACCGTCGAAGGCGCGGCGGGAACGGCGGCGTCCAGCCCTCCCATCCCGCAACACGGCGGCCGTGCGCTCAGCTTCGGAAGTCGACCACGAGGGCGGAGGCGCTGCTGCGGGCGCTGGCCGAACCGCTCGACGCGTAGCCGGAGCCGGTCGTCTGCGTCGCCTGAAGCTGCTTGATGAAGCTCGCCAGGAGGTCGCTCGTCGACGCGGTGCCCGTGGTGTCGGAGGCCGCGAAATCGAGGTTCAGGCCCGACGACGCATCGCCGCTCGGCGGAGCGCCGGGGGGCGGCCCGGAGGGTCGGCCGCCGGCCCCGCCAACCGCGCCGCCGGCTTTCTTGTCGCCCTCGGCGAAGAGCGACTTCAGGGTCGTGGCCTGGTCGTTCGTCAGCGTCCCGCTGGTGACCTGGTCGGCGATCAGGCCGTCGATCTTGTCCTTCATCGCGGAGGGATCGAGGCGGGCGGTCGCGGTGCCGCCCGACGCCGCCGACGCGCCGTCTTTTGCACTGCTACCGGACTTGAGGCTCGCGTCGATCGCGCCGAGGGCGCTGGTCAGCGCGGTCGCGTCGGTCGAGGAGATCGTGCCGGCCGAGGCCTGGCTGTCGATCTCGGAGGCGACCCGGTTCTTGTGGGCGTGCGCGGGCCGCTGCGCCGGCTGAAGCTGCGACGCGGTGGTGCTGGAGATCGAACTCATGGGGGCAATCCCGTGAAGGCGCCGGAAACGCCCGGCCGCGGGTCCGTGTGCAAAGTGCCCACGCCGCGATTAAGGAGTTGTTGCCCTTAGGATTTCGAAATGTCTCCGGCGTCTCCGTTCGTCGCGGTCGCCGCCGGCTCAAGCGCCGGCGGACGAGCCCGTCAGCGGGCGGCGACCCGCAGCTGCGAGACCGGCGGGGCGACCGGGCTCGCCGCGCGCACGACCGGAGCCGCGACGCCGTAGAGCCCGCGGTGCTGCGGGTTCGGGCTCAAGCGGTCGGTCAGCCCGATCACCGTCTCGGCGGCGCCGAGGAGGAGCGCGCCTTCGGGGCCGAGCCGGTCGGCCAGGCGTCCGAGGATGTCGGCCTTCGTCGGCGTGTCGAAGTAGATCAGCACGTTGCGGCAGTAGATCACGTCGAAGTTGCCGAGCGCCTCGAAGCCGTTGAGCAGGTTGAGCGG
The DNA here is from genome assembly GCF_008040045.1 of Methylobacterium sp. WL8. Taxonomy (NCBI): domain Bacteria; kingdom Pseudomonadati; phylum Pseudomonadota; class Alphaproteobacteria; order Hyphomicrobiales; family Methylobacteriaceae; genus Methylobacterium; species Methylobacterium sp. WL8. Next base: position 15,614 of record NZ_VRVF01000054.1, read on the forward strand.
CCGGTAGTCGACCATCGACCGCAGGCTCGGCGCGATCTGCCACTGCTCGCCGATCTGTGTGAAGTACTTCAGCAGCCACTGCACCGGCAGGCCGCGCTGCACCTCGAAGTGGCTGTAGAGGCCGAGCTTGCCCTTCTCGATCACCTCGGTCGAGAGGTCGGTGGCGACGATCTCGACCTGCCAGCCGGCGAGCTTGACGCCGGCCTCCTGCAGCAGGATCGCCAGCGAGTACGGCTCCTGCCCGGTCGAGGCCGCCGCGCACCAGATGCGCAGCCGGCGCTGTCCGGCGCGGCGCGCCATGGCCTGCGGCAGCAGCACGTCGCGGAAGAGGTCGAACGGCGTGCGGTCGCGGAAGAAGAAGGTCTCGTTGGTGGTCATCGCCTCGACGACCGCCTTTTCGATCGCCGAGTCGCGGGCGACCTTCAGGGTGCCGACGAGGTCGCGCAGCGTCGCGAGGCCGAAGCGCCGGCAGACGGGCGTGAGCCGGCTCTCGACGAGGTAGCGCTTCTCCGGGGTGAGCGCGAGGCCGGAGCGCTGCTTGAGGTAGGCGCGCAGGTAGTCGAATTCGAGCTCGGTCATGCGCCCTGTCCCGTGAGCAAGGCGCGAAGCGCGGGGCCGATCTCGGGAAGCGGAAGCACGGCCTGGGCGAGTCCCGCCTTGGCGACGCTCCCGGGCATGCCCCAGACGGTGCTCGTCGCCTCGTCCTGGGCGAGCACGGCGCCGCCGGCCTCGACCAGCGCGCGGGCGCCGTGGGTGCCGTCCGAACCCATGCCGGTGAGCACGACCGACAGGGTCGCGGGCCCGAACAGCGTGGCGGCGTCCTTGAACAGGACGTCCACGGCCGGGCGGCAGAAGTTCACCAGCGGCCCGTCGTCGAGGCGGATCACCGGCTCTCGGCCCGGCCCTCCGGTCAACCCCATGTGGCGCCCGCCCGGGGCGACGTAGATCCGGCCGGGCTCCAGGCGCTCGTCGGCCTTGCCTTCGGCGGCGGTGAGGCCGGTGCGGGTGGCGAGATGCTCGGCGAACACGGCGGTGAAGATCGGCGGCATGTGCTGGACGATCAGGATCGGCACCCGGCGAAGCGTCGCCGCGCCGATCTTCTCCAGCATCTCGCCCACCGCCCGCGGGCCGCCGGTCGAGGCGCCGACGAGGAAGACCCGGGGGGTCACCGCGCGGGCCTTCGGACGCAGCACGATCGGGGCGGACGGCCGCGGGGCGGTCGCCGGGGGCGCCGACGAGAGAGACGGGAATGTCGGCGCGCCGGGCGCGATCGGGGCCGGTGCGGGCCCACGGCGGCGGGCGCGGGCGGCGCCGAACAGGCGCACACGCTCCACCAGCTCGGCGCGGAACGCGTCGGAGGTGGTGACCCCGCGGTTGCTCTCGGGCTTGGCGAGGTAGTCGACCGCGCCGAGGGCGAGGCACTTGAGCGAGATGTCGGCGTTGCGCGTCGTGAGGGTCGACATCATCACGACCTGCACGGTCGGGCTCGCCGCGAGCATGCGCGGCAGCGCCTCGGTGCCGTCGAGCTCCGGCATGTCGATGTCGAGCAGCACCACGTCGGGGTCGTGCCGCGTCATCATCTCGACGGCGATGCGCCCGTTCGAGGCGGTGCCGACGACGGTGAAGCCGGCCTCGCCGATCCAGCGCGCGACGAGGCCGCGCACCACCGCCGAATCGTCGGCGATCAGCACCTTGATCGGCACCGGCAGGGTCGGCCGCGGCTTGGGCGCGAGGCTTGGGTTGACGGCCAACATGGGTTCGACATCCCAATGACAATGATGGGTTGGAAACGATCGCGGTACAGCCGCCTCGGACGAGCCGGCGTGCGCGCCGTGGAAGACGGCGTCAGGCGGCGTCGGCTTGGACCACGCCGACCTGTTCGAGCTTGGCCGTGAGGATGTCGCGGTCGAACGGCTTCATGATGTACTCGTCGGCGCCCGCCCGCAGGGCACGGGCGATGGCGCCGACGTCGTTCTCGGTGGTGCAGAACAGGATCTTCGGGCCGGTGCCGCCCGGCCGCTGGCGCAGCGCCTGGAGGAAGGCGTAGCCGTCCACGTTGGGCATGTTCCAATCGAGCAGGATCACGTCGGGCATCGCTTCGGCGCAGCGCAGCAGGGCGTCGCTGCCGTCCTCGGCTTCGGTGACGGCGAAGCCGAGCGTCTCGATGATCCGCCGCGCCACCTTCCGGATCACGGCGGAATCGTCGACGACGAGGCAGGTGCGGGTTTCGGCGGGGTCGTTGGTCACGGCGTCTTACCCTCTTGGTGGGTGGCAGTCGGCGACGTCACGCGGCGGTCGCGCCGGCCCGGTCGGATGCGAAGACCAGCAGGGCGTTCACGTCGAGGATGACGAGCAACCGCCCGTCGAGGCGATGCACGCCGAGCGCGAGGTCGCGCCAGCGGGCGTCCAGGTTGATCGGCACCGGCTCGTGGGTCTCGGTGCCGAGCTTCAGCACCTCGCCGACGCCGTCGACCACGAGGGCGAAGGTCTCGCCGCCCTGCTCCAGGCCGATCGCCATCCGCGCCGAGCCCTCGGCCGCCGGAAGCCCGAGCCGCCGACGCAGGCAGATCGCGGTGACGACGCGCCCGCGCAGGTTCAGCAGCCCGACGATCTCGGGCGGGCTCAGGGGCACGGGGGTGACGCCGGCCGGGATGAACACGTCGTGCACCCGGTCGATGGCGAGCCCGAACATCGTGTCGCCGACGAAGACGGTGACGAAGTCCTGGGTCGCCCCGGCCTCCGTGGCGTTGCTGTTGGCAGCCTGCATGGTGGTGTCTCCCCGGCGCAGCGGCGCGGTCAAACCAGGTGGGTCGGTTCGCGCCGAGGTCGGCGCGGCACCGGAGGGATGTCGGGACTTCAGGCGGCGCGGGCGTGGGCCGCGACGGCCGGGGGGGCATCGAGCTCGGCGAGCGCCGCGACAAGGCCGCTGCGATCGAACTTCGCCACGAGGTCGCTGATCGCCAGCGTGCGCGCCCGCTCGACCGCCTCCGCGCCGATCGTCCCGGTGAGGCCGATCACCGGAAGGCCGGCGGTCCGCGCGTCGCCGCCGCGCATCGCTCCGACGAGGTCGAAGCCGTTGCGGCCGGGCATCTCCAGGTCGGTCACCACCACGCCGATCCGGGGATCGGCCTGGAGCATCGCCAGAGCCTCCTCGGCACCCGGCGCCGTGACGACGCGGTAGCCGGCGGCCTTCAGCACGGGGCTGAGCATGTCGCGGAAGAAGGCCGAGTCGTCCACGAGCAGCAGCGTCGTCGTCTTCACCGACGCCGCCTTCGTGCCGCGCGCCCAGTCGTCGTAGGCCAGCGGCAGGAAGTGGGCGATGTTGATAATGTCGGTGGCGCGGCCCCGCAGCACCGCCGACCCGATCAGGTCGGAGCGCTCGGCGGCGATCTCGATGTCGAGGCGCTCTTCGACGATGTCGACGATCTCGTCGACGACGAGGCCCATCGCACGGTCGCCGTCGGAGAACACCACCAGCGCCTGCGTGCCCTCGGTGCGGATCGCGATGGCCTCGTCGGCCGGCACAAGCGGCATCAGCCGGCCACGGTACTGGATCAGCGGACGCCCGCCGAGCCACTCGACCTTGGCGGCGTCGATCTCCTCTAGGCGCGTGACGAGCGAGAGCGGGACCGCCTTGAAGCTGCCGGCGCCGCCCTTGAACACGAGGAGCGTCGTCTTCGGGTCGCCGAGCTCGCCCGACTCCGACTCGGCCTCGATCGGGCCGCCGCCCTGCGCGCCCTGGCTGACCTGGCGCGCGATGCCGTTCGGGTCGACGATCAGCACGACGGCGCCGTCGCCCAGGATGGTGTTGCCGGCAAAGAGCGGGATGTGGCGAAGCTTCGTCGACATCGGCTTCACGACGATCTCCTCCGTGTGGAAGACCTCGTCGACGAGGATGCCGAAGCGCTGGCGCCCGACCTGGGCCACCACGACGAATCCGGTCTCGGTGCCGGTGTCGTCCTGGCCGAGCAGGCCCTTCAGGGTCACGATCGGCAGCAGACGCTCGCGCAGGCGCAGCACCGGCGCGTCGTTGATGCGCTCGATCCGCTGCGGCGCGGTGGCGTCCACCCGCACCAGCTCGAGCACCGCGAGCTGCGGCACCGCGAACCGGCTCTCGCCGGCCCGGACGATCAGGGCGGCGACGATGGCGAGCGTCAGCGGGATCTTAATGGTGAAGGTGGTGCCGACCCCCTTCTGCGTGGCGATGTCGATGACGCCGCCGATGGTCTCGATGTTGGTCTTGACCACGTCCATGCCGACGCCGCGGCCGGAGACCGAGGTGACGGCCGCCGCGGTGGAGAACCCGGCGTCGAAGATGAACTTGGCGACCTGGGCGTCGGTCATCCGCTCGACGTCGACCTGGGTCGCGATCCCGCGCTCCACCGCCTTCTTGCGGATGGCCAAGAGGTCGAGGCCCTTGCCGTCGTCGGCGATCTCGATCGTGATCGTGCCGCCCTCGTGATAGGCCGAGAGGCGGATCGAGCCGCGGGCCGGCTTGCCGGCCGCGATCCGCTGCATGGTGGATTCGAGGCCGTGGTCGGCCGAATTCCGGACCATGTGGGTGAGCGGGTCCTTGATGACCTCCAGCACCTGCCGGTCGAGTTCGGTCTCGGCGCCGAGCATCACGAGGTCGATCTGCTTGCCGAGTTCGCTCGACAGGTCGCGCACCACCCGCGGCAGCTTCTGCCAGGCGTTGCCGATCGGCTGCATGCGCGTCTTCATGACGCCCTCCTGCAGCTCGGCCGTCACGTGGGAAAGCCGCTGCAGCGGGACCTTGTAGCTCGAATCCTCGTGCTTGCGGGCGATCTCGAGGAGCTGGTTGCGGGTCAGCACCAGTTCGGACACCATCGTCATCAGGTGTTCGAGGGTGTCGACGTTGACCCGGATGGTCTGCATCTTGGCCATGCCCCCCTCGGGGGCTTCCGCCGGCGCATCGCTCGACGCCGGGGCCTTCACAGCCGGTGCCGGGGCTTCCTGCACCTGGGCGACCGGAGCCGGCGCTACGGGGGCCAGGACCACGGGCGCCGCCGCGACGGGGGCCGCCACCGGAGCGGGCTCGGGCATCCAGGCCGCGGGCGCGTCGTCGGGGCCGGGCGCCGCGAGGAAGGCGGCTTCGAGGTCGTCGAGGGAGACCTCGCCGGGCTTGCATTCCCGCACCACGATCTCGGGCAGCTTCGGCTCGGGCGCCTTGACCTCGGGGACGGCTTCGACCTCGGGCGTGCCGAGCGACATCCGCTCCAGCGCCTCGATGAGGTCGGTGTCGGCGCCCGCGGGTTCCGTCCCGGTGGCTTCGAGGTCGGCGAGGATCAGCTTGAGGCGGTCGAGGGTCGCCAGGATCAGGCTGACGGCCGGGCTCGTCACCGCGAGGCCGTCGCGGAACCGGCCCATCAGGGTCTCGGCGGCATGCGCCAGCGCTTCGAGCCGCGGCAGGCCGAGGAAGCCGCAGGTACCCTTGATGGTGTGGACGAGACGGAAGATGTTCCGCAGGATCGTTTCGTTGTTCGGATCCTGCTCGAAGCGAACGAGTTCGGTGTCGACCGTGTCGAGATGCTCGCCGCTCTCGGTCAGGAACTCGCGCAGAAGGTCGTCCATCGGCGGTACTCGGATTACGTCTGCACGCACGCTCGTGCAGACGTATCCTCGCCCGAGAGCGGTTAGGGAACCGTTTCCGCTGAACCGATTTGCCGTGCGCGCAAGCCGCGTCTTTGCCGGTTAGAGGGACTTTCCGTCGTGCCACACGCAGTTCGAGGCGAGAATCGCAAGATTCACGTCTGATTTTTGCGGCTGAGGCAGGGTTTTACCGTCCATGGCCAGGTCGATCTTGATTTCGACCTGGCCCTTCGATTCGTTGGAACGGCGGGAGAAGTAGCAGTACTGCTGATAGGGCTGGTCGGCGCTGTCCTTGAAGTTCCAGCCGGTCACGATCTGCCCGTCGAGATAGGGCACCTGCTTGAAGACCGTGAAGGTGGTGTTGACGATCGCCTTCGAAGCCGGCGCCGCGTCGGCGCCGAGCTGCGCCTTCGTCGGGGTTGGCGCGGCGGCGGCCTTCGGCAGGGCACCTTCGAGCTTGAGCACGTTGTCCGTCAGCGTCACCTCGCCTTTGGTCTTCAGGGTGACGTCGGAGAGCGCCGCCTGCATCGCGGCGGCGATCTTCTCGGCGGCGGAGTCGAACTGGTTCATCGTGGCCCAGCCGTAGGCCGCGGCCCCGACGCCGATGCCGGCGAGCGCGACGAAGACCCCGGCGCCCGCCGCCCGGAACAGGAAGGCGCGAGCGAAGACGATGCGGGACTCCGCGCGGAGCCGGCCGTTGACCTGCTGCGCGAGGGCGATGTTCTCGGGCGAGCCTTGCGCGACGTAGCTCATGCGCCCGCTCCCGCGCTGGCGGCCGGCAGGATCGGCTGGCTACCCGGCTGGTTGGCGGCGTTCATTCCGGGCGCGGCGCCGGCGGCCGGACGGTTGATCGGAATCACCGCCCCCGTCGCCGCCTCGCGGTTCGGCCGTGGCAGGACCGGCTCGAGGTTCTGCTTCAGCGCCTCTGTGATCGACTCCAGCATGTAGGGCGTCGCCTCCAGGTTCACGGCGGCGCCGAGGTCGTCCTCGTCCATGAAGGTCTTGCGCACCGAGACCGCGCACAGCGCCAGGATCGTCGAGGCGAAGGCGGCGCAGAGCGCCGGCAGGAACACGAAGATGCGCAGGAAGGCGTGCACTTGCTGCTCCGACACGTCGATCGGGTCGACGCCGTAGACCATGGCCGTGAAGGAGTGGAGCTGCGAGCGGTTCACGGCGTTGCGGTAGGCCTGCTCGGCGTCGGCGACCTTGCGCTCGGCGGCGCCGCGGTCGAGTTGGGCGCGCGCCTTGCGCGCCTCCTCGAGGTCCTTGGTCAGCACGCCGCGGTCGGCCGAGGCCTTGGCGACGCCGGCCGAAAGCGTCGCGGTGCGCGGGTCGGTGACGCATTTCAGGTTCTGGTAGCGCACGCCGCGGCTGTTGGTGCCGAACACCTTCTCGCAACGCTGGGCCGGCAGGGCCGAGAGCTGGGCCGCGTTGTCGGCGGCGCGCTTCTCGATCTGGTCGAGCTCGGTCGTGTACTGCGCGACGCGGGCGTCGGCGGCAGAGATGCGGTTGTCGATGGTGCTGCGGTCGGCCTGCGCGTCCTTGAGCGCGGTCTTGGTCTTCGAGGCCTCCATCAGGCGGGGATGGAACATCATCTCGCCGAGCTGGGAAACCGACTTCGTGGTCACGCCTGCGGCGAAGATGATGCCGACGATGGCGAGCGCGCGGATGAAGTACGAGCGCTGGGTGCGCGCCAAGATGCCGAGCGGCACGCGGCACAGCTCCACCGCTGCGTAGACCAGCGGCGCCAGCAGCATGAAGTAGAAGGCGTGGTCGTCGCCGTCGCTGTAGACGGAGGCGAACAACCACGCACCCCAGAGCGAGGCGCCGATCACCATGAACTCGACGAGGTAGGCGATCGCGACGTAGCCCCACTTGATGCGGTAGCCCTTCTCGATGTGACGCTCGTGCGTCCACCTGTCGGACTCGACGGCCCAGGCGCGGCGCTCGCGCTGGACCTCCCGGCTCGGGGGCATCTTTCGCATGGGGCTCTCTAAGGTCGGATCGTACGCGACGCGCGGTTGAGCGTAACCGTTCGTTAACCGCTTTCGCTAAGCGGGCATTGTGCCGAATTTGGGCCGCATGGCGGCCGTCCACCGCTACCGTTCGGGAGGTGGCGCAAATGCCTCACTTTCCGAGGCCGGCGCCCGGCGCACGCCCGTCCAATCGCGCCGCGACGGCGATTCCCGGTTGCTCGGGGAGCGCCCACCTCGCATGATCGCGCCAGCCCCGCCCAGTCACGTCGCCAAGAGGTTCGAACCGACCGCCGATGCCCGACGTCCATGCCGGCTCCTACAAGGAAGCGATCCTGTTCCTCGTCACCGCGGGCGTGGTGGTGCCTCTGTTCCATCGCCTGCGCATCAGCCCGGTGCTCGGCTTCATCGGCGCGGGCGCGCTGCTCGGGCCGTTCGGGCTCGGCCGGTTCTCGGACCAGTTCCACTGGGTCTCGCTGTTCACGATCGGCAACCGCACCGAGATCGCGCACCTGGCCGAGTTCGGCGTCATCTTCCTGATGTTCATGATCGGGGTCGAGCTGTCCTGGGAGCGGCTGCGCACCCTGCGGCGCCTGGTCTTCGGCCTCGGCTCGATCCAGGTGATCTGCTCGGCCTTGATCATCGGCTCGATCCTGTTCGGGCTGAAGGTGCCGCTGGCCGGCGCGGTGATCGTCGGCATCGCGCTGGCGCTCTCCTCCACCGCCGTGGTGCTGCCGGTGCTGGCCGAGCAGCGGCGGCTCAACACGCCGGCTGGGCGCGCGAGCTTCGCCGTCCTGCTGTTCCAGGACCTAGCCGTCGCGCCGGTCCTGTTCGCGATCGCGGTCTCGGGCCGCAGCGACGGCGCCGACATGGGCGGCGCGCTCGCCCTGGCGCTTGCGCAGGCCGCCATCGCCCTGGTGGTGATCGTGGTGGCCGGGCGGCTCGCCCTCCGGCCGCTGTTCCACCTGGTGGCGCGCACCAAGTCGGCCGAGCTATTCATGGCGGCCTGTCTCCTCGTCATCGTCGCCACGGCGCTGACGGCGGCGGCGTCCGGCCTGTCGATGACGCTCGGCGCCTTCGTGGCCGGGCTTCTGCTGGCCGAGACCGAGTACCGCCGGGCGATCGAGGCCACCATCGATCCGTTCAAAGGGCTCCTGCTCGGGGTGTTCTTCGTCTCGGTGGGGATGAACCTCGATCCGGCGCAGCTGCTGGCGGCCCCCGGCGCGATCCTCGGGCTCGCCTTCGCGCTGCTGTTCATCAAGGCCGCCGTCGTGGTGATGGCGGCGCCCGCCCTCAAACTCTCCCGCGCGGTCGCGTTCGAGACCGCGATGCTGCTCGGGCCGGGCGGCGAGTTCGCCTTCGTGCTGATCGGCGGGGCGATGGCCACCGGCCTCGTGCCGGAGCCGGTGGGCGGGGCGGCGTTGATCGTCACCACGGTGACCATGATCATGATCCCGGGGCTCGCCGCCCTGGGCCGGCGGATCGGCAAGCGGGCCTCGAAGCATCAGCAGGGCCGGGTGCGGGCCGACCCGCCGCCGGACAAGCAGCAGGACCGGGTCATCGTCGCCGGCTACGGCCGGGTCGGGCGACAGGTCGGCGAGATGCTCGCCCGCCACAAGATCCCCTACCTCGCCCTCGATGCGGACGCGGCCCGCGTCGCCGAGCAGCGCCGGCTCGGCAAGCCGGTCTACTTCGGCGATTCCTCCAACACCGAATTGCTCCGCCGGTGCGACATCGCCACCGCGCGGGCGCTGGTAGTGACCCTCGACAACCCGCACGCCGTCGAGGCTGTGGTGGTGGCCGCCCGCGCCGAGCGGGCGGACCTGACCATCGTCGCCCGAGCCCGCGACGCGAAGCACGCCACCGCGCTCTACGAGCTCGGCGTCGACGACGCGGTTCCGGAGACGATCGAGGCCTCGCTGCAGCTCTCGGAGGCGGTGCTGGTCGACGTCGGCGTGCCGATGGGTCTCGTCATCGCGTCGATCCACGAGCGCCGCGACGAGTACCGCGCCATGCTCAAGCGCAAGGAGACCGACACGCGGCCGGTGTTCCGGGCGCGGCGCACGGTCGGCAAGGCGCAGGAAGGGCCGCGGGAGGCCCCGCCCAAGGACGAGCCCGCGACCGTCGTGCGGCGGGCCTGAGCCCTCCGGGATCGCAGCAAGGGATCAGATCAGGGCCGGGGATCAAATCAGGTTCGGCATCGCCTCGCCGTGCCAGTCGCGGGCCTCGGCCTTCCGCGTCTTCACCGCGCGAGCCGGCTCGAACCCGTCCGCGAAGCTGCAGCGGTAGACGATCTCGTCGGGCGGTCCCAACCCCATCGTGAGCGGCACCATCACCGTGTCGCCGTTGAAGCGCCAGCCGCGGGCGCCCTTGTCCCAGTACAGCCAGACCGTGCCCGGATGCCCCTTCAAGGCGAATACCGCCGCCTTGCGCGAGATCGCCTGGACGGTGCGCGGCAAGTACATGCCCTTGTCGCGATAGGCGGCGCGGGCCGCCTCCGGTTGGCGATCCATGAAGGTGTTGCGCACGACTTGAATCATCGCGCCCGGCTTCCCGAGAAACCGCTTGAATTCGGACATGTTGCGTAGGATGACTGCCATCGCAGACCTCCCGATTCCGGACATGTGGACTCTTGTCACGCCCGGCTGGACTCGATGCATCCGAGATGGTCGATTCCCATGACTGTTTCAGTGACCGTGCGAGTCTGACTCGACCAGATATCAACAGGAATGCGGACTTGTACCCAGGAATCCGCGCCTCTCGGTCCAAATCGTGCCGACCGGCATCCTCCGCCGGCGCTTGACCCGACTGCGCCTGCGGCGCGTTATCGGCCCATGCTGCTTCAGTTCTTCACCGCTCTGCGCGAGGCGCGCGTCCCCGTCTCGCTGCGCGAGTACCTGATCCTCCTCGGCGCGCTCGAGCGCGACCTCGCCGACAAGCGGGTGGAGGAGTTCTACTTCCTCGCCCGTACCGCCCTGGTGAAGGACGAGGCCCACCTCGATCGGTTCGACCGGGTGTTCGGCTCGGTGTTCAAGGGGCTCGAAACCGTCGGCGAAGCGGTGGCGCCGACCGCGATCCCCGAGGAATGGCTGCGCAAGCTCGCCGAGAAGTACCTCACCGACGCCGAGAAGGCGGAGATGAAGGCGCTCGGCTGGGACAAGCTGTTCGAGACCCTGAAGCAGCGCCTTGCCGAGCAGAAGGAGCGCCACCAGGGCGGCTCGAAGTGGATCGGCACCGGCGGCACCTCGCCCTTCGGCGCCTACGGCTACAACCCGGAAGGCATCCGCATCGGCCAGGACGGCAACCGCAACTTCCGCGCGGTGAAGGTCTGGGACAAGCGCGAGTTCAAGGACCTCGACGACACCGTCGAGCTCGGCACCCGCACCATGCGGCTGGCGCTGCGGCGCCTCCGCCGCTTCGCGCGCATGGGCGCGGCCGAGGAACTCGACCTCGAAGGCACGATCCGCGAGAGCGCGCGCCAAGGCTACATCGACGTGCGCCTGCGGCCGGAACGGCGCAATGCAGTAAAGGTTCTACTCTTCCTCGACGTCGGAGGCTCGATGGATTGGCACGTGGAGCAGGTCGAGGAGCTATTCTCGGCGGCGCGCTCGGAGTTCAAGCATTTTGCGCACTTCTACTTCCACAACTGCCCCTACGAGGCGGTATGGACCGAGAACCGCCGCCGCCACGACGAGACGACGCCGCTCCTCGACGTGATCCGAACCTATCCGTCGGACTACCGCGTGGTGTTCGTCGGCGACGCCTCGATGAGCCCCTACGAGATCGCGGCGCCCGGCGGCTCGGTGGAGCACTGGAACGAGGAACCCGGCGCGGCCTGGGTCGAGCGGGTGCTCGCGCATTTCCCGAAGGCGGTGTGGCTCAATCCGGTGCCGACGCCGCAATGGGGCTACACGCAGTCGATCGGGATGATGCGGCGGCTGTTCTCCGACCGCATGTTCCCGTTGACCCTTGAAGGCCTCGACGGCGCGATGCGGGCGCTGCTGCGATGACCGCCCAGACCGCCGAGAGCACTTTCAAGCGAGGTGGTTTCCGGCTCGCGTGAAGACAATGCGACCCCGCAATGAGATAGAGCGTTTTCCGTGATCCAGGGATGACGGAAAACGCTCTATCCCTGGCGGGCCGGCGTCGTCACCGTGAGGCCGTCGAACTCAGGCTTGATGCGGATCTGGCAGGAGAGCCGCGAGGTCGCCTTCACGTCCGAGGCGAAGTCGAGCATGTCCTGCTCCATGTCCTCGGCCGGACCGACCGCCGCGGCCCAGTCGTCGGCCACGTAGACGTGGCAGGTGGCGCAGGCGCAAGCGCCGCCGCACTCCGCGTCGATCCCCGGCACGTTGTTGCGCAGCGCCGTCTCCATGACGGTGGCGCCGACGCTGCCCTCGACGGTCCTCGCCGTTCCGGCATGATCGACGTAGGTGATCTTGGGCATCCGTGACTCCGGGCTCGTGGATCGGGCGGGCAAGTGTCGGGCGGGCAGGTGTCCGGCGAGCGCTGGGCCTGCTTACGGGGCATGACGCGGATTGCAAGCACGGCGACGTCCGGGCACGCCTGAGCAAGCCCACGCGAGCGGTTTGTTGCTGCGGCCTTTGTTGCTGCGGCCTACGCGAAAACCTGCAGGGTGTTCCCGCACCGCACGCGCGCGACCGCTTTTGCCGCAGAGGGCGGCCGCTCAACCGATCTCGGCGAGGCATGCGGCGACGGCCGGTTCCAGGTCGGCCACCGCCGCGGCGGCGTCGCCGCCGCCGCGCAACGCCGTCTCGGCAGCCGAGCTGAGGTCGCGGACGTGGCTGGCGCCGACGGAGGCCGCGGAGCCCTTCAGGGTGTGGGCGAGGTCGGCGCGGTCCTGGGCCGGCAGCGCGGGGTCGGCCAAGCGCGGCAGGATGCGCCGGCACTGGTCGGCGAACAGGCCGAGAAGCTCGGCCGCGAGGTCGGCGTCGCCGAAGGTCTGCGCGGCGAGATGCGCGCGATCGATGGTCTCCATGCTCGACGCCTTCTACCTGCCCATCCACATGCCCTATTACCTGCCCATCGACCTGTACCTCCCCTTCTACCGATCCCTCTTGCCTTTCTAGCTTGCCTGTCTGGTTTGCCCGCGTCCCTGCTGTCCACAGGGCAGGCGGCAAAGCGGTCGCCACCGGATCGTCCTTGCGGCATCATGGTTTGGCGGCCCGTCCGCATGGGCCGCCCCGCCTTGGTAACCATTCCGTTAAGGATTTCCGGCGCCGACGCGCCGGTCGGGTATCCCGAGGGGGCGACGGGGTCTAAATTGACTTGGTAAACGGGTAGTTGTGTCTCCGCCTCCGGCTTTCGCCGGCGGTCGCGGGATCGCGTAACGAGGCGTTGCATGGCCACCGAGAAGAAGCTGAAGGACCCGGCCGAGGCGGCGCTCTCTGCGATCGAGCAGGCGCTGAACCTCGAGGTCCTGACGCCCGAGGCCGAGGCCCGCGCGGAGCCGCGCCTGCCCGACGTCGGCGACGGCGACCCGCTGCAGGAGCAGGCCGGCCGCCTGAGCCCGCCCCGCCTCGACCTCGATCCGCCGCTCGCCTCCGACGTGCCGCCGCCCGGCCGCGAGCGCGCCCACCGCGAGGGCGGCCTGCTGCCGCCCGACCGCTCCCTCGTGGCCAACGACGACCGCCGCAACATCGGCATCCTGCAGCAGACGCTCCGGGTCCGCCCGGCCCGCACCCCCTACATCCTCGCCGCGCTCGCGGCCTTCGTCTGGGTGAACGGCCTCGCGCTGCTCGCCTGGAACCAGTCCGGCGGCGACCTGCGCGGGTTCCTCACAGGCCTCACCGCGCTGCAGGCGACCGTCGGCGCGGCCGCGCTTGTCGGGCCGGTGGTGCTGTTCCTGATCACCGGCATGCTGGCCGTGCGCGCGCAGGAGATGCGCCTCGTGGCGCGCGCCGTCGGCGAGGTCGCGATCCGCCTGGCCGAGCCCGAAAGCTTCTCCACCGACGCCGTGCTGACGATGTCGCAGACCGTGCGCCGCGAAGTCGCCGCCGTCGGCGACGGCGTCGAGCGGGCGCTCGCCCGGGCCGGCGAGCTCGAGACCCTGGTGCGCGGCGAGATCGCGACCCTGGAGCGGGCCTACTCCGACAACGAGATCCGGATCCGCTCGCTCGTCGACGAGCTGGTCGCGCAGCGCGAAAGCATCGTCGCCAACGCCGAGCGGGTGCGCGGCGCGATCACCGGCTCGCACCAGAGCCTGACGCAGGAGCTGGAGGGCGCGGCCGAGCGCATCGTCACGGCGATGACCGGAGCCGGCGAGCGCGTCACCGGGGCGCTGGACGCGCGCGGCGACGCGATCACGGCGTCGCTGGGCGAGGCGGGCGACCGTGTGGTCGGCGTGATGTCGGGGCGCGGCGACGAGCTGATCGCGCGGCTCGCCGCCACCAGCGAGGGCGTGCGCGGCTCGATCGCCGAGGTAGGCGAGACGCTGACCCGTTCGTTCGAGACCCGGGCCGCCGACGTGACCCGCGTGTTCGAGAGCACCGGCGGCGCGCTCACCGAGCGGCTGGCCGAGAACGCCAGCCAGGTCGCGCGCTCGCTCGCCGAGACCGGCGCCGGCGTGATCGACGCCCTCGACCGCCAGGGCGCCACCGTGCGCGAAAGCTTCGAGCGCTCGGCGGGAAGCCTGGAGACCACCTTCCTCAGCCGCGGCGACGCGTTGGCCGAGCGCTTCACCCAGACCGGCGGCGAGATCACCGCCCGCTTCGCCGAGACCGGCGACGCCCTGCGCGCGCATTTCGCGGCGACCGGCACCGCCCTGTCCGACGACATCGCCGGACGCGGCGCAGCCCTCCGCACCGAGATCGAGACCGCCGGCGACGGCGTCGCCGCGTCGATCGAGGCCCGCGGCCGCGACGCCCAGGCCGGGCTCGCGCTCGCCGCAGCCGGGGTGATCGAGACCTTCACCACCCGCGCGACCACGGTTCGCGACGACCTCGTCGGCACCGCCGAGCGCATCGCGGAGACCGTCACCGCCGGCGGCGGTGTCGTCGCCGACCGCATCGAGGCGATCGCCGGGCGCCTGCACGAGACCATCACGCTCCACGGCGGCGCCCTCGAGACCCGCCTCGACGCGGCCGGCGAGCGCGCCGGCAGCCTCGTGGCTTTGCGCTCGCAGGAGGCGGCCTCCAGCCTGGAGGCCGCCTTCGCCAGCCTCGGCGACACCTTCGCCCACGGTGCCTCGGGTGCGACCGGGTCCCTGCGCGAGACCATCGCGACCCTGTCGGCCGAGATCGTGGCGCGCACCGCCGAGGCCGTCGACAGCTTCCGCCGCTCGGCCGAGGAGACCACGGTCTCGATCGGCGCCACCGGAGCCGAGGCGGCGCAGGCGATGCGTCGCTCAGCCGCCGGCGCCACCGGCGAGTTGGAAGCCCGCACCGTCGAGGCCGTGCAGATCTTCGAGCGGCGCCTCGCCGACACCGCCGCCGACCTCGCTGCCCGCAGCGCCGAAGCCGCGGAGGCGATCACCCTCGCCGCCTCGACCGCGCACGGGGCGACCGCCGCCCAGACCGCAGAGATGGCCGCCCGCGTCTCCGCCGCCATGGACGCCCTGCGCGCCACCTCGGGCGAGGTGACGAGCGCCGTCGAGACCCACATGAACGGCCTGCTCGGCCGGATCGGCGCCGCCTCCGAGGAGGCCGGCGGCCAGCTTGGCGGACGCGCCGAGGCGGCGATCGAAGCCCTGCGCACCGCGATGGGCACGCTCAACGCCGAGTTCTCGACCCGTTCGAACGAGACCACCGGCGCCATCGCCCGCGCGGCCGAGCAGGTCGCCGAGGAGCTGTCGGCCCGGATGCGCACGATCGAGGCGGCCTTCGGCGAACACGGCCGCGGCGTCACCGACCTGCTCGCCAGCCATGCCGAGGAGACCCAGGCGCGGATCGCCGGAACCGGGCGCGACATCGTGCTCGCCGTGGCGACCCAGGGCGCGCGCGTCGCCGACGCCCTGCACCAGAGCGGCGCCAGCTTCGGCGAGACCGCCGACGTGCGGGTGAAGGCGATCGACGAGACGATCGGCAACCGCCTCGCCGCCCTCCACGACATCATCGCCCGCGGCGACATCCTCGCCGACAAGATCTCCCGCGACACCTCCACGCTGGGCGAGACCATGGGCAGCAGCCTCGCCGAGATGGACCGGCTCATCTCCGTCCGGGGCCAGGCCTTCGCCGAGACCATCGTCGAGCGCACCCGCGACGCGCGGGACGCCGTCGAGACGCATCTCGGCGCCCTGGAAGACCGCTCCGCCAAGCGTTCGGCCGAGATCGGAGAGACCTTCGCCAACCTCGTGAGCCACATCGACGGCCATCTCGGCACCCGCGCGACGGCGCTGAACGAGGCCCTGATCGGCCGCACCGGCGAAATGGCGCGGATCATGGCCGAGGGCAGCCGCGACCTCGTCGAGGCGCTGGACGGCCGTGCCGCGGGCCTGGGCCAGGACATCGCGTCCCGTGCCGCCGCCCTCAGCGACGCCCTCGCCGAGCGCAGCGAGGAGATGGCGCGCCGCCTCGACGAGGGGGCCGGACGCTTCGACACCGGCGTGCTCGGCCGCCTGGAAGCGATCGGCGCGGCGCTGGAGGAGCGCAGCCGCCTGGTCGACGAGCGCTTCGGTGCCCAGGCCTTCGAGGCGATCCGCCTGATCGAAAGCCGCACCCGCGCGATCGACGAGGAACTCGGCGGCCGCACCCGCGAGCTCGTCGCGACCATCGAGAGCCGCACCAGCGGGATCGACGCCGCGATGGCGGCGCGCGTCGCCGACCTCACCCGCGCCATTGAGGAGCGGACCGGCGGCATCGACGCCGCCCTCGCCGGGCGCGTCCAGGAACTCGTCGCGCTGATCGAGGAGCGCGCCACCAGCGCCGACGCGGCGCTGGCCACCCAGACCGAAGCGGTGCGGCGCGCCTTCGCCGAGCGTTCGGACCTGCTCGGCCACCTCATCGACGAGCGCACCGCCGCGATGTCGAGCGAGCTCGACGAGAAGGGCCGCATGGTGTTCGGCGCCATCGGCGGCCGCATCACCGAGCTGGCCCGCCTGTTCGACCGCGGCGGCACCTCGCTCGGCGAGGTCATCGATCAGCGCGGCGAGAGCGTGCTGGCGAAGCTCCAGCAGACCATCGCGGACGCGGAGCGCATGCTCGGCGACGGCGAGGGCCGACTCGGGCGCACGCTGGCGTCCCGCACCTCGGACATCAGCGGCCTGCTCGACGAGGGCGTGCGCACCGTCCACGACCTGCTCGACGCCCGCACCAACCAGATCCGCGTCCTGCTCGATGAGCACGCCACCACCCTGTCGTCGAGCCTCGACGGCCGCATGGGACCGCTCCACGACGCCCTCGACAACCGCGGCCGCGAGCTGGTCGAGACCATCGCGGCGACGCTCGGCCACGCCACCACCACGCTGGACGACCGCACCCAGGCGATGGGCAGCCTGTTCGACGAGCGCCTGGATGCGCTGGCGAACCTCGTCGACGGCCGGGGCACGCAGTTCGCCAAGACGGTGGACGCGCGGGCACAAATGCTGCGCGCCCTGTTCGAGCAGGCGCACGCCGCCCTCGACGCCGTGGTCGAAGGCCGCGGCGACGACCTCGCCACCGCCGTCGACGCCCGCGTCGCCGCCCTGCGCGCGGTGTTCGACGAAGCGCCGGCTGCGCTGGTGCAGCTCGTCGAGGCGCGCCAGCAACAGCTCACGCAGACGCTGGACGACCGCACGGCCGCCCTGCGCGACGTCTTCTCGGAGGCCCACGCGGCCCTCGACGGGCTGGTCGAGAACCGCGGCAGGCAGCTCGCCACCACCGTCGACGCCGGCGTCGTCGCCCTGCGCGCGGTGTTGGACGAGGCGCCGGCCGCTTTGGTGCAGCTCGTCGAGGCGCGCCAGCAACAGCTCACCCAGACGCTGGACGACCGCACGGCCGCCCTGCGCGACGCCTTCTCCGAGGCCCACGAAGCCCTCGACGGGATGGTCGAGAGCCGTGGCCGGCAGCTCGCCGAGACCGTGGATACCCGTACGCAGACCCTGCGCACCCTGTTCGACGAGAGCGGCCACGCCCTCGGCAACGCCGTCGAAGATCGCGCCGAGCATTTCTCCCGCACGGTCGCGGCTCGCATGGAGGGCCTGCGCGCCCTGCTCGACGAGGCGACCGGCACGATCGAGCACCTGTTGGAGAACCGCACCACGGCGCTCGGCGGCGACGTCGAGGCCCGCACCCGGGCGATCACCGCGGCGTTCGACGCCCGCATGGCCGACCTCGCCGACCTGCTGCAGACCCGGACCGAGGCCTTCGCCAAGACCGTCGAGGCGCAGGGCACGGCCCTGACCGTGAGCGTCGACGGCCGCAGCGAGGCCTTCACCCAGCGCATCGACAGCCGGATGAAGACCTTCGCCACCCTGGTGGCCTCGCGCGGCGATGCGATCGCCACGGCGTTCGACGACCGCCACGACGCCTTCGCCGGCCTCGTCGAGGAGCGCATGGCTTCCCTGGTGGCGGCCCTCGACCAGCGCGCCCGCGACCACGCGGCGCTCACCGACGGCCACAGCGCGATGCTGGGCACCACCCTCGACGAACGCAACGCCGCGATGGCGGCCCTGCTCGACGAGCGGACCGAGGCCCTGTCCGCAGGCTTCGAGCGCCGCGCCGTCGCGCTCGGCAGCCTGGTCGACGCGCGTGGCGAAGCCCTGGCGCGCCGCCTGGCGCAGAGCGCCGAGACGATCGTGCGCGGCATCGAGGAGGGCGGCGAAGCCCTGGTCGAGCGCGTCGACGGCACCGGCCGCTCGGTCACGGACACGATGAAGGGCCATATCGAGCGCCTGCGCGCGGTCATCGACGGGCCGGTGCTGCAGCTCTCCGGCGCCCTGGCCGAGCGCGGCACAGCGATCGAGCGGGCGTTGGCCGAGACCGGGCAGCCGCTGATCGAGGCGCTGCGCGAGCGCACCGAGGCGCTCACCGCCCAGTCGCGGGAATCCGCCGAGGCGTTGCGCGCCGCGGTCGAGAACGGGGCCGCCCGCTCCATCGCCGGCCTGTCGGAGGTCAACGAGCGCCTGCGGCGCGACCTCGGCGGCGTGGTCGCCCGGATCGAGGGGGCGAACGCCGCGCTCAAGGATCTGCTGGTCGGCGCCAACGCCAACCTCGGCGCGGTCGAGGGCGAGCTCGCCGAGCGCGTCCACCAGATCCAGTCGGCGCTGCAGGACGTGGCGACGCAGACCGGGACGGCGAGCGAAGGCGTCGCGGCTCAGGTCGAGGCCCTGCGCGGCGTCGCCGAGGGTGCCGTGCGCGAGGCCACGAACCTCGCCGAAGCCCTCGACGGGCGCAGCCGTGCGCTCGCCGAGCAGTCGCGCACCCACGTCTCCGAACTCGGCCGCGCGGCCGGCTCGCTCGAAGGCGTCGAGAACCGGCTCGCCGCCAGCCTGTCGGGCCGCGGGGAAGCGGTCGAGACGGCTCTGGCCGGCCTGCAGGAGCGCTCGGTCGCGCTGGAGAGCCGGACCGCGGCCTTCGCCGAGGGCATCGAGCGCGCACTACGCGCCGCCGAGGAGCGGGCGCGCGCCGTCGGCGAGAGCCTGACCCAGTCGGCCGAGGCCGCCGGCACCCGCGTCGCCGGGGCCTTCGAAGGCCTGCGGACCGATGCCGGCACGGAGGGCGAGAAGACCACCGAGGCCGTCCGCGTCGCCATCGCCGCCGCCTCGGCCGAGATGCGCACCGTCTTCGCGGAGGCGCAGGCCCGCTTCGGCGAGTCGGTCGCCGGCATGCGCGAGATGGCCGGGGCGATCCGGACCGAGCTCGACGCCACCCGCGCCGACCTCGCCCGCGGCGTGCTGGAATTGCCGCAGGAGACCCAGGACGCCGCCGGCGAGATGCGCCGGGTGGTCTCGGACCAGATCAAGGCGCTGAACGAGCTCTCGGCCCTCGTCGCCCGCTCCAACCGCGCGGTCGACGTGGTCCAGCCGCAGGCGAACGAGCAGCGGCGGACGGCGGAAGCGGGCGCGCGTTCGGCGCCTGCCGCCCGCACCGCCCCGGCGCAGCCCGCGCCCGCCGCGACGGCGCCAACCAAGGCGACCGTGACGGCCGCCCCCGCACAACCCGCGCCGACGACCGCCGCCCCGCGGCCGGCGACGCCGGCCCGGACCGAGACCGCAGCCACCCGC
>NZ_VRVF01000055.1:0-33579 GCF_008040045.1 Methylobacterium sp. WL8
GCTCCACTCGGATGAAGGGAGCCACGATCGTCCGCCCAGGCCGGGCGACGCTCAATCAGCGCAGGGCGCTCGTCTCAATCCGAAAACCTCGAAGCTGCCACCCATCCCGCGCGAGCGGGTTCGTTCATCCGCCCCGAACCGAAGCTGCCTCACGCCCGACGAATGGCTGCTTTCGGGAAGCGTCGACGCAGGCCTGTACGGCGAGGTTGGGTCGGGACCCGTCGGTCGGCTCTACGGCCGGGTCGGGTGGATTTCTGCTGGTCCGCTTTTGGAAGCAAAATCGAGAAAGCGGACGTTCGCTCGGGTCGCGATGCATGACGGCTTAGCGCCCATCCCGATCATCCAGCGGGCTGTGCGACATCCCGTAAGCGTGTGTTCAAATTCGCCGTATCGGCGCTATTGCTGGAGCCAAGCGCCATGTCGTTGGCTCAGAGCACCTACAACACTCGCTCGGCGTCCGGGGCCTTCGTCGTATTCCGCGGCCAGCGGTAGCGCTGGTTAGCGATGCGCTTCGATGGCGAATACGCCGAGATGGACGTAGTGAGGGCCGTCGATGGGGTGCCGCCTGAATTCTGCGACTGGCGGTGGGAGCGGTTTTCCGAGATTCTTACTGTCGTCGTGCCGGATAAGCGTGCGATCTACGTCAGGCTTGCGAGCGGGTTCGCACGCTTCGACGCCTGAAGGTCAGCCGCCGGGCGCAAGGCCGGTCCTGAGCGAGTAAGCCCAGTCGTCACGGCCGTTCTCCTCAGCGCGGCGCGCCGCGCGGTCCCAGTCATACGAGACCGCGAGTAGTTCGACGTCGAGCGGCCGAGTGGCCAAATCGACGACCGCAAAACGTGCGTGAGGAGATCCAACTTCCGAGACATAGGCTGGATCGGCGTTCCGGTAGGCCGGCCAGCCGACGCTGCCGGGATTGACGACCATCGATCCTCTCGCGAGCGCGAGCAGACCCTGAACGTGGCTGTGCCCACTGAACACCGTCCGCTGGTCCTGCCCGCCGAGCCGAGCGACGACATCTTCCTCGCGGGCGGCCACGAGCCGCTCCTCGACAATTTCTTCCAGTAGGAACGCCTCGTCGCTTCCAGGTGCGCCGTGAACGAAAAGCGCGTCTCCAAGTTCGACGCGTTCGGGCAGACCGTGCAGCCAGGCCCGCGCCGAAGGGTCCAGCGCGCGCCACGTCGCGCTGTCCGATCGACCGAGCCTGCCGTCCAGTGATCCGCCGACCTGCCGATCGTGGTTGCCGCGGACATGCAGCCATGGCGACGCACGCAACGTCGCCACCGTCTCGGCCGGCCACAGCGGCCCCGAGGCGCAATCGCCGAGATTAACGACAAGGTCGACCGACATCGCCTCGATGCGTTCGCCTACCGCCGTAAGCGCCGGCAGATTGCCGTGAATATCTGAGACAACCGCTATTCTCATCCGCCCGCGCTCGTCCTTAGCAGCAACTGCGTGACGTCGAGGAAAGCCGAGATCGTCCGTGACTGGAACCCGTCCTGCAGGCACACGATGCGCGCGTGGTCGGAGACCTTCACATCGGTCATAGGCAGGCTCCCAGTGGGCTCGTCGCGGAAATAACCGGCGCTCGAAACAAAGCCGAACCCGACACCGCTCGCGACCGCTTCGCAAACCGCCTTTCGGTCTACATCAGCGGCGTCGACGAATGGTCCAGGAAGGTGGCGGCGGTTAGCGTCAACACACTCGTGAGCTCGATCTACAGGTCGGCGACGCAGTCGAGGTCCCGGTCGACTTCGACCAGGATCTCCGCGTTCGCCTTGACCGCGTGGATGTCGCCCGCGGTGCCCGAGATCTGTACTCATGCCGCTTGTGAACGCACGAGTTAACAAAGCTTTGTCAAAACGCGAAGCGTGATTTCGACAACCCATCTGTCGTAAAAGTGACAGTGTTTCACGGTGCTCGTGTGAAACATGATTCGATCTATGCCCATGCGCATAAGATAACCATCTGATATTGGTCAATGAGAAACATAAGATACGTCCGGCATTAAGGCAGACATCACCTAGGTAATATTTAGTATCATTTTATTGAAATGATGTAATAATTAGATTTACCATCACGTTACGTGTTTATTCGTTAAGCCGCATAACGTGCTTGCGCCAGATCACGATGGTCTATGTCAGGTGCACGGCCCGAAATGAGATCCGCAAGCAATCGTGCAGAGCCGCAGGCCATCGTCCAGCCGAGCGTGCCGTGACCGGTATTCGTGAATAGGTTCGGAAGGCTCGTCGCACCGACGATCGGCGTGCCATCCGGTGTCATCGGCCGCAGCCCTGTCCAGAACGACGCCTCCGACAGCTTGCCGCCCCTCGGAAACAGGTCACCGACACTGCGTTCAAGCGTGGCCCGGCGCGGTCCGCGCAAGGTTTGGCTGAAGCTTGCGAGTTCCGCCGTGCCGCCGACCCTGATCCGGTCGCCGAGCCGCGTGATCCCCACCTTGAAGGTCTCGTCCATCACCGTCGAGACCGGCGCAGCGTCGGGGTCGCTGACGGGGAGCGTCAGCGAGTAGCCCTTCACGGGATAGACCGGCAGGTGGATCCCATGAGGTCGCAACAGGGCGGGCGTGTAGCTTCCCATCGCGGCAACGTAGGCGTCCGCCCGGAAGCGGTCCAGGCCGGCCCGCACGGCGGCGACCCGGCCGCCGTCCACCTCCAGGCCGTCGATGGTCACGCCGTAGCGGAAGACGACGCCGAGCCCTTCGCAGAGCGCGGCGAGTTCCCGGGTGAACAGATGCGCATCGCCGGTCTCGTCCCCCGGCAACCTCAGACCGCCGACGATCTTCTCGCGAACGGCGCCCAGCGCCGGCTCCGCCGCAACACATCCGGTGCGATCGAGGATCGCATACGCCACCCCGTAGGCGTCGAGGACGCGGGTGTCCTCCCCGACATGATCGAGCTGCTTCTGCGTCCGGAAGACCTGCAGCGTGCCGCGCTCCCGGTGATCGTAGGCGATGCCCGTATCGTGGCGCAGGTCGCGCAGCACGTCGCGGCTGTACTCCGCGAGACGGACCATGCGGCCCTTGTTTCGAGCGTAGGCTTCCTCAGTGCAGTTGGCGAGCATGCGCGCGAGCCAGCCGTAGAGGCGCGGTTCAAGCAGGGGCCACAGCACGAGGGGCCGGTGGCGCATGAGCAACCACTTCATCGCCTTGACGGGGATGCCCGGGGCCGCCCAAGGCGCGGCGTAACCGGGCGAGACCTGCCCCGCATTGGCGAAGCTCGTTTCCCGTCCGGGCCCCGCCTGCCTGTCGATGACCGTCACCGCATGGCCAGCCTTCGCGAGGTAAAAGGCGGATGTGACGCCAACGACGCCGCTGCCGAGAACCAGGATACGCATCGTTCGCTCCTCCTCAGCCAAGATAGCGACGGGCGTAGCGGCGTCCGAGGCCGGTGAGCACCTCGTAGCCGATGGTGCCCGCCTCCTTCCCCACGCCGTCGACCCCGTTGGCCGGTCCGATCAGGTCGAGGAAGTCGCCGTAGGCGACGGCGCCGTCGGGGGCCCGGCTCACGTCCACGACGAGGCTGTCCATCGAGACGCGTCCGACCACCGGCAGCCGCAGGCCATGGAGCCAGGCGGAACCGCGCCCGGACAGGCTGCGCGGAAGGCCGTCGGCGTAGCCCACCGCGAGCGTGGCGAGGCGCATCGGGCCGGGTGCCCGGGCGGCATGCCCGTAGCCGATCCCTGTGCCACCGGGCACGGTGCGCACCTGCACGACCCGACCCTCCATTCGCACGACCGGCCTCATCGGGTTCGCGTCGCCGGGGACGGGCGCCACGCCGTAGAGTGCGGCCCCCGGCCGAACGAGGTCGAGATGATAGCTCGACCCGAGAAAGATCCCCGACGATGCCGCGAGGCTGAACGCCGCCCTCGGAAAGATCGTCCGCAGCGCCGTGATCGCGTCGCGCTGTGCCGTATTGGCCGGATCCTCCGGGGTGTCGGCGCAGGCGAGATGGCTCATGACGAGCCCGACTGTCATGTGATCCGTGCGCGCGATCCGCGTGGACAGGTGTTCGGCCTCGGCGAGGGCGAAGCCGAAGCGCGCCATCCCGGTGTCGAACTGAATCGCGCAAGGCCCGCGAAAGCCGGCGATGCGCGTCTCGCGCGACCACGCGTCGAACGCGTCCCAGCCGTTCAGCACCGGTTCCAGGCGATAGGCGAGGCAGGCCGCTTCGGCGCCCGACGCGGCACCGTTCAGGACGAGGACCCGGCCTGTCGGGAGGTCGCGCCGCAGGGCGATGCCTTCCTCAACCTGCGCGACGAAGAAGGTGTCGCATCCCGCCGCCGCGAGCACGGGCGCGACCCGTCCGGCACCGAGCCCATAGGCGTCGGCCTTGACGACCGCCGCGACCCGTGCGCCGGAGGCGCGCGAGGTCAACGCACGGTAATTGCGCACGATCGCGCCGAGGTCGATCGTCAGGCGGCCGCCGCAGGTCGCCTCGGACCAGGCGCGGTCGGAATTCCCCTCGTCGGTCTCGTCCGCGACGATGCCCAGGCGGCGAGGCGACAGATCAATCGCGTTGTGCATCACGGCACACTTCCGATTGGGGCCGGCGGAGGCGTCAGCGCAGGCAGGCGCGACGTAGCCCCGGCCGGCGCGGCCACGCGCAATCGGCTGTCGAGAAGTTCGCCGCTGTTGCGCAGGATCGGGTAGGCGGCGGCGGCGACCAGATGGTCGTTGATCCGCTTGAGATCGCGCAGCAGATCGAGACCGACGGTCCAGGCCGCATCGTCCCGGGCCGGCTCCTCGCGAAGCCATGCGACATGGGCGACGACATGAGCCTCTTCCATCGCCCGAAAGGCCCGCTTCTCGGCGGCCAGACAACGCGCCGCGCGGTCGTCCTCGGTGACGAGCAGCGATGCCGCATTGCGCAGGTTGACCGACAGCCGATCGAGGAGGCCGGCCAAGTCGAGGGAATCAGCGGATGCCGCGCCGAGCTTGCGCCGTCTGCCGATCTGCGTCGCGACGTTGCGCGCCAGGACGTCGCCGGCATGACCGATCTGAATGGTGAAGCTCATCAGGCCGGCGAGCCGGCGCTCCTCGGCTTCGTTCAGGGTCTCGGCGTCGAGTCGGGCGAGGTAGCGCTGCAACTCGGCGCCGAGAGCCTCGATCTCGCGCTCGGCGGCCCGCATCCGCTCGGCGGCAGGGCCATCGCCCCGCAACAGGCGGATGGCGTCGCCGAGCATGGCCGCGAGGATGTCAGCCATGCGCAGGGCGTGGCGGGAGGCGTCGCCTAGCGCCATCGAGGGCACCTCCGCGTGGTCCGTGACCAGCGGCATGCCGCGCCCGCTGCCGGGCGCCGCCGCCACTTCCGGCAGCAGCCGGCGGAGCAGTTTCGAAAGCGGCCCAAGCAGCGGCAGGGCGACGAGCGCGAGGACCGCGTTGAACGCGAGGTGGAAATTCGCCACGGCGACGTGGGCATCTCCGGTCATGGCGTCTACGAGCGGTGTGATCCGGCCGAGCAGCGGCAGTGCGATCAGGCAGCCGGCGAACCGCACCAGCAGGTTCCCGAGGGCCACGCGACGGCCGGCGGGTTCGCGGCTCGCCATCATCGGATTGAGGGCACTGCCGAGGTTGGCCCCCAGCACCAGGGCAAGAGCGGTCTCGGGCGGAACCAGGCCCTGACCTGCAAGTGCAGCAACCAGCAGGATCACCGCGACGCTGGAATGGGCCACCCAGGCGAACAGCGCGGCGAGCAGCACGGTGATGACCGGATCGGCGGCGACGATGCCGAGGATCGCCCGCATCCCTGGTGTTTCTCCGTAGGGTGCGAGGGTCTCCACCATCCGCATCAGGCCCAGCAGGACCAGCCCGAGGCCGATGGCGATCCGCCCGATCGCCTTGCCCTTCGCGCCTGATGCCCGGCGAAAGGCGACCGCTCCGACGAGGACGAGCACGGGCGCCACCATCGCCACGTCGAACGACAGGGCCTTGACGATGAGCGCCGTCCCGACGTTGGCGCCGAGCATCACCGCCAGGGCCGGCATCAGCTCCACCAGCCCCCCGGCCGCGAAGGTCGTGGCCATCAGCCCCGTCGCGGTGCTGCTCTGCAACAGCATCGTCACGCCGAGGCCTGCGAGCATCGCCTTGATCGGGTGATTCAGGCTGGCGCCGAGCACGCGCTGGAGATCGCCACCGAAGGCGCGCTGCACCCCGGTGCGGATCATGTGGATGCCCCAGAGCAGGAGCGCGACCCAGCCCGCTAGGTCGAGGAGCAGCGCCGTTCCGCTCATGCCAGGATCTCGCGACGCCGCCACGCCTGCGCCCGAACGATGACGACGCGATGGACCAGGGCGAGGAGGAGGCGTGCCGCGAGGGCCGTCGCCATGATCACACTCGCCATCGCGGCGGCGGCGGCGGTCGTGCCGGCCTCGTCCATGTGGACGATGGCGATGGCAGCGAGCTTGGTGCTCGGCCCGTACAGGAAGATCACGGCCGAGACCGTCGTCATCGCGTTGACGAACAGGTAGACCGCCAGCTCCAGCACCGTCGGCATGCAGATCGGCAAGCTGACCCGTCGGAACGTCTGCCAGAACGGCACCTTCAGCGAAGCCGACACTGCTTCGAATTCCGGGTCGATCTGCTTCAGGGCCGTCGTCGCCGTCACGTGCGCCACGGTGTAATAATGCGCCAGCGTGTTGATCACGAGCAGTGCCAGGGTTCCGTACAGGACATTCAGCGGGTTCCACGGCGCGTTGAAGAAGAACACGTAGCCGAGGCCGAGCACGAGGCCGGGCACGGCGAGCGGCAGCATCGCCAGGAGTTGCGCAAAGGCGCGACCGGCGGGAAACAGTTTCAGCTTCTCGATGAGGTAGGCGCCGCAGAACACGACCACCGTGCCGATGGTGGCGACCGATAACGCCATGACCAGCGAGTTCCAGTAGGGCGACCAGCCATCGGCGTCGGCGGCCGCGAAGTCGTAGTGGTCCAGCGTCAAACCGAGGTTGTAGGGCCAGTAGCGGATGAAGGAGGCCCAGACCGCAACGCCGTAGGTGCCCACGATCACCCCGGCCACCAGCACCGCGTAGGCCAGCACGAGCCGATCGCGGATCGGACGGGACTTGGGCTCGTAGGGCACCGAGCGGGCCGAGAGCAGGGACGATTGCCGGCGCTGGATGAGCCGGTCGACGGCAAAAGCCAGCACCGCCGGCACCAGCATCAGGAGGCCGACGACGGCCCCCATCGGGAAATTCTGCTGACCGACGACCTGCCGGTAGGCGTCGGTGGCGAGCACCGCGTACTGCCCGCCGATCACCTTCGGAATGCCGAAGTCGGTAACGACGAGGGTGAAGACCACGAAGGCGGCGCTGACGAGGCCGTAGCGGGCCCCGGGCAGGGTCACGGTGAGGAAGGTACGCAGGCGGCTCGTGCCCATAGCGGAGGCGGCCTCGTAGAGGCGCCCGTCCGAGAGGCCGAGCGCGGTGACGAGGATGATCACCGCGTGCGGGAATGCGTAGAGGCACTCCGCGATGGTAATGCCGATCGGCCCGTAGACGCTCCGGCCAAACAGGATCCCGCGCAGGAACCCCTGGTTGCCGAGGATGTAGGTGAGTGCAATCCCCGACAGCAGCGACGGCGCGAACAGCGGCAGCAGGGCGAGCGCAAGCAGCAGGCCCTTGAACCGCATCGCGGTGCGGGTGAGCGCATAAGCGTAGCCAAAAGCTAGCGGTACCACGAGCGCGACGACGCTGCCGGCCACGGCGAGGCTGTTGAGTAGCGCGTCAACCAGGGTCGGCGTCGCGAAGTAGGTGCGGAAGTTGGATAGGCCCGCCATCCCGCCGTCCGGGGCCTCCAGGCTCTTGATGAGCAGGGCGCCGAGCGGCAGGGCGATGACGAGCACCAGAACTAGGCACAGGCCCGTTATAAGCGCGATGCCAACCTTGTTTTCGGAAACACCGTGGCGTGTTGCCGGCACGGCCTTCGACAGGGGAATGACGATGGTCGTGTCGGTCATGCCCAGCCTCACGCGCTCGGGGTCGACGGAAAGGCCCGGAGGGCCGCCGGCGGTAGGGAAACGTAGAGGTACTGGCCTTCGCTGAGGGCGAGGTCGCCGTGCAGGTTGGCCGAGAGGTCGGCGACCAGCGTTCCGCCGAGGTCGCGGCTCGGCTCCAGGCGGGCGCGGTAGAACGAGCCTAGGAATTCCAGGCTGCGCACCCGCACCTCGATGGCGTTGACGTCGGTGGCGGCGACGTTACCGACACGGATCTCTTCGGGGCGGAAGCCGAGGCGGACGGGGCTGCCGGGGATGAAGCCGCGCCCGTCCTCGCAGACGAGATCGACGCTGCCGACCCGAAGCTCGCGGGCGCCCCCCACGGTAGCGTCCAGGAAGGTCATCGCGCCGATGAAATCGGCGACGAACGCCGAGGCGGGTTGACGGTAGATGTCTTGGGGCGTGCCGACCTGTTCGACCGCGCCGCGGTTCATCACGACGACCCGATCCGCCATGGCGAGCGCCTCCTCCTGGTCGTGCGTGACCATGATGGTCGTGATGCCGAGGCGCTTCTGCAGTTGCCGGATCTCGTCGCGAAGCCGTGTACGCACCTTGGCGTCCAGCGCCGAGAGCGGTTCGTCGAGGAGGAGCAGGGAGGGGGAGGTGGCCAGTGCCCGGGCAAGTGCCACCCGCTGCTGCTGGCCACCCGAGAGATGGACCGGGTACTTGGCTCCCTGTTCGGGCAGGCCAACGAGGGATAGGAGCTCGGCTACCCGCGCGGCGATCCGCGCTTTCGGCATCCGCTTGTTGACGAGGCCGTAGGCGACGTTGGCTGCGACGGTCAGGTTCGGGAACAACGCATAGGATTGGAACACGATGCCGAAGTCGCGCTCCGAGGGCGGGGCCGATGAGACATCGCGGCAACCGATCTCGATGCGTCCCTCATCCTGCCGGTCGAGCCCGGCGATCATGCGCAGCAAGGTCGTCTTGCCGCAGCCGGAGGGGCCGAGGAAGCAGACGAACTCTCCCCGCGAGATCTCCAAGTCGATCCCGTCGAGGGCGGTGAAAGCACCGTAGCGCTTCGACAATCCCGAAACCCTGAGAAACGGCGTCGCGTCGCGAAGCGTCATGGCAGCACCCTCGATCTCTCGCGTTCTCGTTCGGACGAACCCTACTTCTTGGCGGCTTTGGCCTCGTAGCGGCGCGACCATTCGGCGAGCACCCGCTCGCGGTTGTCGGCCATCCAGCCGAGATCGTTCTTGATCATCGCGGACTCGGCATTGGCGGGATAGTTCGCGGGCACGTTGGCGACGCCGGGATAGGCGACGACCGCGTAGCTCTTGGCGTAGAGCTCGTTGGCGGCCTTGGTCGCGCCCCAGTCGGCGACCTTGCGCGCGAGTTCGAGGTGCTTGGTGTTGCCGACGATCGCGTAGGCCTCTTCGTCCCAGCCCGTGCCGTCGGCGGGAACGATGACGGCCAGCGGCGCGCCCTTCGTCTTCTCGGCGGCGCCGCGCATGTCCAACGACAGGCCGGCGGTGCGCTCGCCGCGGGCGGCCTGGACGCAGGGCGCCGAGCCCGAATGGAGGTAGGCGGCGATGTTCTCGTGGAGCTTGTCCATGAAAGCCCAGCCCGCCTCTTCACCCATGCCCTGGAGCCAACCGGCGACCAGCAGGTACCCGGTGCCGGAGGAGGCGGGGTGTGGCATCACCACCTTGCCCTTGAGGGATGGCACCAGAAGGTCGGCCCATCGCATAGGGGTCTTCGCGCCATCTTTCTCGGCTTCTGCGGTGTTGAAACAGATCACGCCAATCGAGGCGTCGGTGCCTGTCCAGCTGTAGGGGCCGATGGAGTCGCGAAAGGCGGGCTTGAGGGCGTCTGCTCCCTTCGGCTCGTAGGTAGCGAGCAGGCCCTGCTTCTCGAACATCAGGAGGCTGGAGGCGGCGAGCCCCATCACCATGTCGGCCCGGGGATTGTCCTTCTCGGCGAGGAACCGAGCGGTGATGACGCCGGTCGAGTCCCGCACCCAGACCACCTCGACATCGGGGACCGCCCGTTCGATGCCGGCCTTGAACGGACCGAGCTGGTCGTTTTCCAGGGCTGTGTAGATCGTGAGCTTGGTGCGTTCCGCTGCCGATACTACGGCTGGAGCCGTCAAGGACGACGTCAGAGCGAGGGTCAGAGCGAGGAGGCCGAAGGCTTTCATGGACGATGCTCCTGGGTATTGTCGTTCTGACGTTTCTTGCGCCCGACACATGACAGTAGAAAGACGAAACTTCCGACGATCAAGATCAGGATTTACGCACTCCTTGCTCGTTAGATAGACAATACATATCAGTATTTGATCTTATCGAGACAGCCGTAGTCCATCCACGGCATTCGACCGCGGATTAACGTCAGACAAACTCGGGCAGGTGGGCAAAATGCGTCCGACCGAGACAGTTTTTGTCTTCGGTCGCCTTCAGCAGGCCTGCGGCATGCGTCCGTCGGCCAGCAGCCCGTTGATGTCGTTCACGACACCCGGCAGGTCGGCGATCGTGTCGATGAGGAAGTGGGGCCTCGAATCGGCAAACAGGGCGGCGATCCGAGTCCGCTCTGAGGCGAGACGATCGGCGGGAAGCGCGCGGAACGCATCGTAGGTCAGCCCCAGCGCGTTGCCGGAGCAGGTGAGCGCCACCGTCCACATCCCGGCCTTGCGCCCTTCGAGGATGCCCGGGACCGTATCGTCGACCTTCACGCAGGCGGCGACATCGTCGATGCCGAGGGCGATTACGTTGGCAAGCGCCTGGGCCGGGAAGGGACGCCCGTTCGGGACCTCATCCGTGGCGACCACGTGGTCGGCGACGTAACCATTCGTGGCAGCGAGTGCGACCACCCTCTCCATGACGCGGGCGGGGTATCCGGAGCAGGAGCCGATCTTGAGGCCTTTGGCCCGCAGGTCGGCGATGGCGTCCAGAGCACCCGGGATCACGGCTGAATGCTCTGCGATCTTCTCGATCTGAAGCGGCATGAAGCGTTCGTAGATCGCGGTGACGTCGGCGTCGGTCGCCTCGCGTCCGCGGGCAGCGGCGTAGCGCGCGGCGATCTCGGGCTGATTGAGAAGCGTGCGGATGTGATCCCACTTGCCCATTCCCATCGGGCCCCGGGCCTCGGGCAGGCTGACGGCGACCCCGAACTCCGCGAACGCCTCGACGAAGATCTGGGTGGGTGCGAAGGAGCCGAAATCGACGACGGTCCCGGCCCAGTCGAGGATCGCGGCCTGGAGTTTCTTCGGGTGCGCGTAGGACATGACGATACTTTCTCCGTGCGATCAGAGGGTCGTGACGTTCAGTTCGGCGAACACCGCGGCGACGGCCTCGACCGCGCGCTCCATGTCGGCGGATTCGACATGGCCGATGCAGCCGACCCGGAACGTCTCCAACTGCGTGAGCTTGCCGGGGTAGAGGATGAAGCCCTTCTCGCGCACGGCGGCGTAGAAGTCGGCGAAGCGGTATTTCGGGTCGTTCGGCGCGTGGAACGTCACGATGATCGGGGCCTGGATCTCGGGCGACAGGAAGGACTTCAGGCCGAGCCGTTCCATGCCGCGGATCAGCACCTCGCAGTTGCGGGCGTACTTGGCGTGGCGGGCCGGCAGGCCGCCCTCTTCGTCGTATTGCAGCAGCGCCTCGTGGAGCGCGGCGACGACGTGGGTCGGCGGGGTGAAGCGCCACTGCCCGGTGCGCTGCATGTAGAGGTGCTGGTCGCTCAGATTCAGCGCCAGCGAGGCTGAGTTGCCTTCGGCCCTGGCGAGGACGTCCGCCCGCGCGATCACGAAGCCCATGCCGGGCACGCCTTCGAGGCACTTGCCCGAGGCGGCGATCAGCGCCTCGAACGGCACCGCGGCCGCGTCGATCGGGAGTGCGCCGAAGGAACTCATCGCATCGACGATCAGGCCGCGACCGTGGCGCGCGACCACGGCGGCGATTTCGGGCAGTGGGTTGAGGATGCCGGTGCTGGTCTCGCAGTGGATCAGCCCGACATGGCTGATGGCGGGATCGACGGCGAGCAGGCCGTCGACGGCTTCGGGCGTGGTAGGGACGTCGTCGGCCGTCTCGTAGACCGTGTGATCGCGTCCCAGGGCCTCGCAGATCTTCGCGAGGCGTTTGCCGTAGGCGCCGTTGACCAGGACCAGCACTTTGCCGGAACGCGGGACCAGGGTGCCGATCGCGGCCTCGACGGCGAAGGTGCCGCTCCCCTGCAGCGGCACGCAGACATGGCTGCCCGTACCGTTGGCGATCGCGACGAGACGCTCGCAGACGTTCGCTGTGAGAGCATTGAAGCTTCCGTCCCAGGAGCCCCAGTCGGTCATCATCGCCGCGCGCGTGCGCTCGGACGTCGTCAGCGGACCGGGCGTGAGGAGAATGGGAGCGGCGGCTGTCATGGTGATCCTGCCCGATCTGCCGTGGGATGGCCCGAAGCCGCGTGGGCGCTTCGGGGACAGCTCGATCTTGCGTTCGGGCAACCCATCAGATCAAATCGTTTCTCGTGATGCTCGCCATAAGTCCTGCCGATAGATCGCCATGAACCTGTTCCAGCTTCGCGCCTTCGACGCCGTCTCGCGGGAAGGCAGCTTCACACGCGCGGCGCAGCGTCTCTGCATAAGCCAGCCCGCGGTGACAGGGCACATCAAGGCGCTGGAGGAGCGCTACGACCTAGTGCTGTTCCGGCGCACGGCGCGGGCCGCGGAACTAACGCCGCAGGGTCAGGCTCTCGCGGAAATCACCGGCCCGCTCTTCGGGCTCGTGGAGCAAGCCGAGGATCTGCTGGAGGCCAACCGGACGCTCGTTTCGGGGCGGGTCGAGATCGCGGTCGACTCGCCCCACATCGTGATGCCGCTCCTCGCGCGGCTCCGGGCGCGCCATCCCGGCATCGTCGTCGGGCTGATCCTCGGTAACGCCGCCGACACGCGCGAAGCCCTGCTGTCGGAGCGTGCGAGCGTCGCCGTCCTCACGGAGGCCGAGGCGCATCCGGACCTCCACCTCTCGGAAATCGCCGTCTCGCGCATCTGCGCCGTCGTCCCGAGGTCCCATCCCCTGGCGCATCGCAAGGCCCTGCCGATGGCCGAACTCGACGGAGCCGCCATGGTCCTGCGCGAGCCCACCTCCGTGACCCGGCGAACCTTCGACCGGGCCTGCCGGAGCGCCCACATCGCGCCCACCGTGCTAATGGAGCTCGACAGTCGCGAGGCGGTGATCGAGGCCGCAGCCGCCGGCATCGGCATCGGTATTGTCTCGTCCCTGGAATGCGGCGAGGACGCCCGGATCGCCGCGATCCCGATCGACGGCCCCGATCTCGTCAACCGCCACGCGATCGCCTGCCTGGCGCGGCGGAAGAACCTGCGCCTGATCCGTGCGGTGTTCGGGTTGGCAACGGGTACAGGTTCGGAAGGGGCGCAGCGATGAGCCGGAGGCGCTCGACCCCCGAAACCCGCACCCTCGCGGCCTCCCGCCAGGACGAGATACTCGCGCGACTCGGCCGTGATGGAAGCGTCAGCGTCGAGGGAATGGCGGACCGCTTCGGCGTCTCGCGGGAGACAATCCGGCGTGACCTGAAGGCCCTAGCCGAGCGGGGCCACCTCGCCATCGTACATGGCGGCGCGACGCGACGCTCGGACGAGCCCGTCCTGGCCATCCGAGAGCGCGATAACACGACGGGCAAGGCGGCGATCGGACGAGTTGCAGCAGGGCTCGTGGAGGACGGCATGGTGGTGGTGCTCGATTCGGGCGCCACCACCCTGGCGGTAGCCAACGCGCTCGCCGGCCGCGATCCACTCTTCGCGCGTCCCGTGCCGAAGGGCCTGACCATCTGCACCAACAGCCTGCCCGTCGGGCTCCTTCTGTGCCGCGTCGCCGGCGTGCGGGTTCATTTCCTCGGTGGCGAGATCGAGGGCGCGGACGAGGCGGCATTCGGCACCGACGCCCTGGCGACGCTGGCGCGCTTTCGTGCCGACGTCGCCTTCGTGGGGGCCGGAGGCATCTCGCCGTCCGGCGAGATCACCGACTTTGCACCACTCCCCACCGAGTTGCGGGTCGGAATGCTGGTGGCGGCCGAGCGCGGTTATATCGTGGCGGACAGCACCAAGTTCGGCCGCCTGACCCCGCTCCGCCTCGCGCCGATCCCGGTAGGGACCGGGCTCATCGTCGATGCGGAGCCCCCGCTGCCCATGAGGGATGCCCTCGCGCACCGGGGCCTGACACTAATCGTCGCCCGGTAATGTGGTTTCTTGTGGCTTTTTGATTTCTTTCGCGGCAAGTCTGCCTTAGGAACGGGTGCGGAGCGGTCCGCCCGATGTCGGTCCCGCGACGGCCGTGCCCAGGACCCGAAACCCCATGACAGCCCCCGGCTTGAGCCTGCCCGTGTTCAGCGCCGTACTCGCCGCCGCCTTCATGCATGCAGGCTGGAACGCGGTCGCGAAGCTTCGCCTTGAACCAATCCTCACCATGGCACTCATCTCCGCCTCGGCCGGGCTGTTCGCGCTCCCGGCGTCGCTCTGGTTCGGGTGGCCGCCCTCGGCCGCCTGGCCCTGGCTGGCGGGCTCGATACTGTTGCATCTCGGATATTACATCGCCCTGGCCGAGGCCTATCGGCACGCGGACATGGGTCAGGTCTACCCGATCGCTCGGGGTAGCGCCCCACTGCTGACGGCCTGCGCGTCGCTCCTGTTGCTGCAGGAGGCGCTGGCGCCGCTCGCCGCCCTCGGCATTGCGATCCTCTGCGCCGGCGTTGCCATGATGGCGTTTGCGAAGGCGGGCGGGCAAGGCCTGAGCCGAACCGCCCTCGTCTACGCGCTGCTAACCGGAGCCCTGATCTCCGGTTATACGTTGGTCGACGGGCTCGGCGCGCGGGCGGCGGGAGACCCCCATGGCTACGCGGCCGCGCTCTTCGTGATCGACGCCATTCCGCTGCCGGTCTTCGTCCTTTGGACCCGCGGGCGTGGCATCCTGGGCTCCGTCAGGGGCCTCGCGCTGCCCGGGCTCGGCGGCGGCGGGCTGGCGCTCGGTTCCTACTGGATCGCGATCTGGGCGATGACAGTCGCGCCCATTCCCCTGGTCGCGGCAACGCGTGAGACCAGCGTCTTGTTTGCGATGCTGATTTCTGTCGTTGTTCTGAAGGAGCCGCTTCTCATGTCGCGAACTGCTGCTGTCGTCGTCATCGTGGCCGGCGTGGTGGCGATGCGCCTCGGCTAGCCATACCGCCCGATCCGATGTGCAGCTTCTAAATTTGAGCATCCCCCTGCTTCTGCACATCGCGCCGATGGATCCTGGCACTCATACGTTCAATCATGATTTCATCGATGGCTGAATTCTCTCTCACGTTGAACGTCCGCTTCCGGATGTTCGAAAGCGAGCGATGAATGACCAGGTCGGGTCGGATGCGGTCCATCTGCTTCCGGACGCAAGGCCGGGGTCCGCTTGCCACCCGCATTACCGTATCGTCGGACAGGGTCCCACCGTCGGGCACGCCATCTCGAAGCGACATCCACCGAGGGGACCGTCGCCAACGGAGAGAGGAAATCCGTGCAGCTTGGCGATGGCCGCGACAAGGCCTAGGCCGAGCCCGTTGCCCTCTGTCTGCCTGGCACGTTCCGCACGATAGAAGCGCTTGAAGACGTGGTCGCGTTCGCCTGCGGCGATGCCCGGACCGGTGTCCTCTACGGACACCACAGCGACGCCGTCGCGCCAGGCGAGACCGATACCGACGCGCCCCCCAGTCGGGGTGAACTTGATCGCGTTATCGAGGAGGTTCGAGACCGCTTCGAAGATGAGGCTGCGGTCGCCCCGGACCGCAGACGCTCCCTCCTCGATGCCGATGCCGAGGGCGATGCCCTTATCGTCGGCCAAGGGTTCGAACAACTCCGCGGCCTCGCTAACCACGAGCTTTAGGTCGACCGGGCCGAAGGCGGCGCAGCGCCGTCCGTGCTCGATCTCGCCGATGCGCAGGACCGCCGTGACCATCTCCAACGTCTGGTCGATCCAGATCAGCCCTTGGTCCACCGCCTGCCGCAGTTCCTCGACGTCGCGGGCTTGATCCCGGCCTCGCTCAAGACGCAGCCTCAAGCGCGTGAGCGGCGTCCGGAGATCGTGGGCGACGGCGTCGCCAACCCCGCGCACCTCCTCCATGAGGCGCTCGATCTCGTCGAGCATTACGTTGACGTCCCGTGCCAGACGGTCGAACTCGTCCCCGGCCTCGCCGACCGGCAGGCGCTGGCGCAGGTCACCCCGCATCACCCGCGCGACCGCCGCCTCCGTGGATGCCAAGCGTCGCCGGGCGCGTCCGGCGAGCAGGACGCCTCCGAGGATGGAGAAGGCCAGGGTTGGGACGAGGGCGAGGCCAAGCGCCCGGATCACCGTGGCCTTGGCGCGGTCGATCTCGTCGGTATCGTGGGCCACGACCACCACGGTCCCGTCCTCAAGGGACCGGGCGGCCGACCAGAGCTCCTCGTGCAGGCGCCGTCCCGCGATGGCCACCTGCGTGCCGATCCGGTGGACCTCGCCGTCGAGGGGCAGTTCCGGTGGGCGGGCGTCGAGGTTGCCGGCAAGCTTGCGGCCATCCGCACCGAACAGGCCGGCAAAGTGGACGCTGTGCAGGTCCTCGCTGACCCACGTCTCGATGCGAGCGGCTGCCTTGGCCGTATCCCCGGCGGCGTACCGGGCCTCGTGGCGTAGGACCTCGGCGAGCTCGTCCTGCATGAACGCCGCGGTCTGCCAGTACACGAAGGCGAAGAGCAGCAGCGAGAGGAGCGTCGACCACAGGGCGATGCCCAGGGCCCACCGGAACGCGAAGGAACGGACGAGCCTAGACATCGGGGGTCAGGGTGAAGCCCTCTCCCCGGACGTTCTGGATCAGCATCGGCTCGCCTTCGGCCTCAAGCTTCCTGCGCAGGCGTCCGACATGAACGTCGATGAGGTTGGATTTAGGCGCGAAGCGATAGTTCCAGACTTCCTCGAACATCATCGCCCGGGTCACGACCTGCCCTGGCCGCCGCATGAGGTATTCGAGCAGCTTGAGCTCGCGCGGCAGCAAGTCGAGATCGCGCACGCCCCTGCGACCGGTGCTGGCGATGAGGTCGAGCTCCAAGGTCCCGACCCTGAGGACCGTCTCGCGGGAGTCCGTCGGCCGCCGCAGCAAGGCCTCGATCCGGGCCGCGAGTTCGGCGAGGACGAAGGGCTTGCCGAGGTAGTCGTCCCCCCCGGCGCGCAGGCCGCGGATGCGCTCATCGACGTCGCCGAGCGCGCTCAGGACGAGTGCGGGCGTCCGGTCTCCGGCGGCGCGCAGGTCACGCAACAGGGTGAGCCCGTCCAGGCCGGGAAGCATCCGGTCTAGGAGGATGGCGTTCCAGATCCCCGAACGGGCCGCATCCGCGCCTGCGGGCCCGGTAGCAGCCCATGCAACCTCATGCCCACGCCCCTGCAGGTCGGCGAGGATCTCCTCGGCCGTCGCGGCGTCGTCTTCGATCAGCAGCAGCTTCGCCAACCCGGTCCACTCCCGGGCTCACGCCCCTGTCCCGTTGCATGATGTGGTTCGGAGCCGGCCTCGGGACCACGAGTGTGAACGCGAATTTAATGGCGGGTGCGGTCGCACGCCCTATGTCTTAGAATAACTCTAATCTGGTTTGGATCGATATCTTGCTGAGGGAGGCGGAGACCGACATGCCCGGGACCGGCGATGCCGAGATCGTCGACCGTGCCGGGGTACGCGCATCGGTGAATGCCGCTGCATCGGGCACGACGGAAACACCCATCGGCTCCGAGGCACCCGGTCCCGCATCCACGAGGATCGGGTTCCGTTCGCGGTGGGTCTTGGTCGTTTGTCTGGC
Source organism: Methylobacterium sp. WL8 (assembly GCF_008040045.1). NCBI lineage: Bacteria > Pseudomonadati > Pseudomonadota > Alphaproteobacteria > Hyphomicrobiales > Methylobacteriaceae > Methylobacterium > Methylobacterium sp. WL8. The sequence continues at coordinate 17,797 of NZ_VRVF01000055.1, forward strand.
CGCGCTCGGGTTGGCCGGCTGGTGGTATCGCGACGCTGTCCGGCCTTATGTCGAACCGCTTCTCCAGACGGTCGGGTTGGCGCCGGCGGCGCCAGATGCTCCGACGACGACCCCTGCCGCCTCAGAGCAGCCGACCGATGACAACGTCGTCCGGCTCGATGCCGACGGCCAGGGCCGCCTCGGACTGGCCTTCGGGCAATCCGAGACTCGCCGGATCATCCTACCCGTACGAACCCCCGGCATGGTCGCCTTCGACGAGCGTCGGGTCACCCGCCTGAAGCCCCGCACCTCGGGTCGGGTTCTCAGCCTCTCGGTGCAGCCCGGCGACCGGGTGAAGGCCGGCCAGACGCTGGCCACCCTCGATGCCTCCGGCGTTCTCGATGCGCGCAACGGCCTCGCCGCGGCGCAGGCCAGCCTCGGCGAGGCGCAGGCGACGGAGAAGGTCGCCGAGATCAATCTCAAGCGCGGCAGCGACCTTGTTCGGATCGGCGGCGTCGCCCAAGCCGAGGTCGACCGGCGGCAGGTCGAGCTCGCCAAGGCGCATGCCGCGACCCTGTCCGCAAAATCGCAGGTCGACCTCTACCGCGCGCAGTACGAGCGCCTCGCTCCCGCGCCCGGACAGGCCCCCGGCACCAGCGCCATCGTCTCGCCGATCGACGGCGTGGTCACGGCAGCCGGGATCACCTTGGGCGAGGTGGTCGACACCAACCGCGACGCCTTCACGGTCGCCGACCCCTCGCAGATCCAGGTTCTCGCCAACCTCTACGGCCACGACATCGCCACTGTGAAGGCCGGCGACCGGGCGACCATCGAGGCGCCGGTAACGGCCCATCCCCGCTTCGAGGGACGGGTACGCTCGGTCAACGCCGCCATCGACCCGACGACCAATACTGCCCCCGCGCGCATCGAGATCGCGAACCCGGACGGGACGTTGCGCGCCAACATGTTCGTCTCCGTCGAGATCGCCGCCGACCTCGGGCGCGAGGGCGTCACGGTGCCGGCCGGTGCGATCCAACAGACCGAGGGCGGTCCCATCGCCTTCGTGCGGACCGGCGACGACCGCTTCGAGAAGCGGGACCTCAAGCTCGGTATCCAGCGCGCCGACTGGGTCGAGGTGACGTCCGGCGTGGCGGCGGGTGAGACGGTGGCGACGCAGGGAAGCTTCGGCCTCAAGGCCATCCTGATGCGCGCGCTCCTCGGCTCGACGGACTAAGGCCGCCATGAACGCTTGGTTCGCCCTCCTCATCCGCCGCCGCTGGCTCGTCGTGATCCTGGCGCTCGCCGGGGCGGTCGGCGGCATCGTCAACCTCGAAGGCCTGTCCATCGACGCGGTCCCGGATGTGTCGCCCAAGCAGGTGATGGTCCTGACCCTGTCGCCGGGCCTCGGCCCGCTTGAGGTCGAACGCCTCGTGAGCTTCCCCGTCGAGAACGCGATGGCCGGGGCGCCGGGCCTGTCGGGCATCCGCTCGACCTCGCGCTACGGCGTCTCGGCGGTCTACGTCACCTTCGACGACGCCATGTCGATCACCGAGGCGCGCTCGCAGGTGTTCCAACGTCTGCCATTGGCCAAGACCATGATGCCGGCCGGCGTCGGCGATCCCGAAATGGGGCCGATGGCGACGGGCTTAGGCGAGATCTACCAGTTCGAGGTGCGGGGGCCGGGCTACTCGCCGATGGCGCTGAAGCGCATCCTGCAATGGACCATCGCGCCGAAGCTCAAGCTGACCCCCGGCATCGCCGACGTGAACGTCTACGGCGGACAGATGCCGACCTACGAGGTCCGCATCGCCGCCGAGAGCCTGCACCGCTACGGCGTGACCATGGCTCAGGTCTACACGGCGCTTGGCGAGAACAACGCCGCACGTGGCGGCGCCTACATCGAGCACAACGACCAGCAGGAGGTCATCCGCGGCCTCGGACTGGCCAAGGACACGAAGGACCTTGCCAACATCGTCGTGACCACGGGCCCCGGCGGGGTGCCGGTAACGGTCGCGACCCTTGGCGAGGTGGTGGAAGCCCCGAAGGTGCGTCTCGGCGCCGTGACGCACGATGCGGCGGGCGAGACCGTCGTCGGCATCGCCATGATGCAGCAGGGCGAGAACGCCAGCGCCGTGGTCGTAGCCGTGAAGCAGACCATCGAGGCCCTGCGCCCGCAGCTGCCGCCGGGCGTCGACATCGTGCCGTACTACGACCGCAGCACCCTGGTGGCGCGGACCATCCGCACCGTCGAACACAACCTCATGGAGGGGGCGGTGCTCGTCATCGTCGTACTGCTCCTTCTGCTGGGCAACCTGCGGGCTGGCCTGGTGGTGGCGGCCGCCATCCCGCTGTCGATGCTGATGGCGTTCGCCGGGATGCGGCTGTTCGGGCTGTCGGGCAACCTCATGAGCCTCGGCGCCATCGACTTCGGCCTGATCGTCGACGGCGCCGTGGTGATGATCGAGAACGTCCTGCGCGCCCGCGGGGAGCACCCCGGGCGTCCGGCCGAAGAGGTCATCCGCAAGGCAACCGTCGAGGTAGCGCGCCCGATCCTGTTCGCGGTCGCCATCATCATCATGGTGTACCTGCCCATCCTCGCCCTCGAAGGGGTGGCGGGCAAGATGTTCAGGCCGATGGCGCTCACCGTGATCCTGGCGCTCGCCGGCTCGCTGGTCCTTACGATGACGCTGATGCCGGCGCTCGCCGCCATCGTGCTGGCAGGCCCTGGCATCGGCGAACGCGAGACCCGCCTCGTCCACTGGGCGCGAAGCGCCTACACGCCGGTCCTTCGGCTCGCCGAGCGCCGCACCGGCCTCACCGTCCTCGTGACGCTCGGCCTTTTTGCCGGAAGCTGTTGGCTCGCGACGCGCCTGGGGGGCGAGTTCCTGCCCAAGCTCTCGGAAGGCTCCATCGTCATCACGTCGGAGAAGCTGCCCGGCATCAACCTCGACGCCTCGCTCAAGGTCATGCACCGGATCGAGCGGACCCTGAAAAGCTTCCCAGAGGTGAAGCGGGTCGTCTCGCTGACCGGCAGCGCCGAGATCCCCACCGACCCGATGGGCGTAGAGTCCACCGATAGCTTCATCACCCTGGCCGACCCGTCGACCTGGACGACGGCGACCACCCAGGAGGGGCTCGTCGCCGCCCTCGACAAGCGCCTCCAGGCGGAGGTGCCGGGGGTGTCCTACGCGTTCTCGCAGCCGATCCAGATGCGCATGGACGACCTGCTGGAGGGCGTGCGCGGCGACGTGGCGATCAGCCTGTACGGCGACGACCTGAAGGTGCTGAAGGACAAGGCGGACGCCATCGTGCGCGCGGTCTCAGGCGTCTCGGGCGCGGCCGACGTGAAGGCCGAAGCCCAGGCCGGCATGCCGGCGCTCTCGATCCAGGTCGACCGGGCCGCGGCTGCCCGCTACGGCGTCAACGTCAGCGACGTCCTCGACGTGGTGGAGAGCATCGGCGGGCGAACCGCCGGCATGATCTACGGCGACGACAACTCCATCACCGACATCGTGGTCCGCCTGAAGTCCGCTGACCGTAGCGACATCGCCCGCATTCGCGACCTGCCCGTGGGGCGCAGTGGAAAGGCGCTGGTACCGCTCTCGCTGGTCGCCTCGGTCGACGTGGCGACGGGACCGGCCCAGATCAGTCGAGAGAAGCTCCAGCGCCGGATCTCGGTCCAGGCCAACGTTCGCGGCCGCGACGTCCAGAGCTTCGTGAGGGACGCGCAAGCCGCGGTCCAGGCGCAGGTTCCCCTTCCGCCGCGGTACTCGCTGCAGTGGAGCGGGCAGTTCCAGAACTTGCAGGAGGCCACGAGCCGGCTCTCCGTCGTGGTGCCGGCTGCCATGGCCGCGATCCTCGTGCTCCTCGTGGTGATGTTCGGGGACATCCGGCTTGCGGGCCTGATCTTTCTGAACGTGCCCATCGCCGCGACCGGCGGCATCGTCGCCCTGTACCTGCGGGGGCTGCCGTTCTCGATCTCGGCGGCGATTGGATTCATCGCCACCTTCGGCATCGCCATCCTCAACGGCGTCGTGCTGACAAGCTACATCCGCGACCTCGAACGTATCGGCCTCGACCCGCGCGAGGCAGCCTTTCGAGCTGCAGAGATGCGACTGCGGCCTGTCCTGATGACGGCTCTGGTCGCGGCACTGGGGTTCCTGCCGATGGCGCTTTCGACCAGCGCCGGCGCCGAGGTGCAGCGCCCGCTCGCGACGGTGGTGATCGGTGGCCTCGTCACCGCGACGCTCCTCACCCTCGTCGTGTTGCCGGCCGTGTATCCGTACCTGGCGCATATCCGGCTTCCGTGGCGACCTCGCGGTGATACCGAGCCGGAATTGGAGGCGCATGGCGGTCGCCGGGCGGCCGCCGATGGCTAGGGGCCTTCGGGTCGCGCCGGCGACGGCCCTCGCTACCGTAATGTTGCTGTTACCGGGCATGCGATCCGCGACCGCCGCCGACTTCGATTGCGTCGGCTTCCTCAGGATGCACGGCCTGCTGCGCAGGGCTTCGACGGCTTGTGGCTTCACCGAATACAACCCGGCCATCGTGGATCGGGCCCGCATCTGCTTCGACGCCCTCGGCAGCCGCCGCGGCACCGAGGAGGTTCAATCGGGGGTAGCGGAGTTCGAACAACTACGGTCCACACGCCATCACGATGCGGTCTGCGCGATGCTGGCAGCCAAGTTTTCCATGGTCGTCCGGCCGTGAGGCCCCCATCGTTCGGGCAGATGGACGACGGCCACCCCAAGCTCAGCATGCGGGCGCTCACGAAGCTCTTATCGATGGCGCCCCGGCCGCCTGCATCGAAGAGCCGACCGCCCCGCCGCCGTGATGCCCATTAGCGGAAAGTGGTGCGTATGCCGACGGATGATGACGGCGGCCTCGACAGGGCCGAACGGACGCGAGGGATGCTGAAGCGCATCGCGGATTTGCTCGGCTGCGATCCATCGGCGCTAGCCGATGGCGGCCCGCAAGGCCGCGGCCACGAAACGGTCGGGGCGCGGGAACTGGTTCTCGCTTGGCTCGACATCGAAGACCCGGATGACCGACGACGCGTCGTTGACCTTGCACGTGCGCTCTCGCGGTCGAGTACAAAACCCGGGCCTGATGCCCATTGAAAGGAATGGCGCGCCGGCACCTTCGCCCGCCCATCGGGCAAGAGGAGCTTAAGGTGAGAACTTGGATGACTCCCAAGTCCTAGATCACGGCTCAGCGCCGCGCCGCGCCCATCGGATGGCTACCCGGCACCAAGCGCGGGCAGCCAGAGCGCCAGCGCCGCCAGGCTGACCAGGAGGACCGGCGGGGTGATGACCAGGCCGACGCGCATGTACTGGCCCCAGGTGATGCGCTGGCCCTTGGTGTCGAGGACGTGGAGCCAGAGCAGCGTCGCCAGACTGCCGATGGGGGTGAACTTCGGGCCGAGGTCGCAGCCGATGACGTTGGCGTAGACCATCAGCTGGCGCATCAGCGGCGACAGGTCTGGGGCCTGCTGGATGGTGAGCGCGCCCACCAGCACGCTCGGCATGTTATTCATCACCGAGGACAGGATCGCGGCGGCGACCCCCGTGCCGATGGTGGCCACGAACGGTCCGTGACCCGAGAGCCAGGTCAGTCCCTGAGCCAGGTAATCGGTCAGGCCGGCGTTCTTCAGGCCGTAGACGACGAGGTACATGCCGAGGCTGAACAGCACGATCTGCCAGGGCGCACCGGCGAGGACCGTGCGGATCGGGATGGCCTGGCTTTGATTGGCCAACGCCAGCATCACGAGGGCGCCGGCGCAGGTCACCACTGAGACCGGCACGCCGAACGGCGCGGTCAAGAAGTAGGCCACGAGCAGCAGGGCCAGGAGGGGGAAGGCCGCCTTGAAGACGAGCGGATCCTTGATCGCGTGGCGCGGCGCTTCGAGCTCGGCCACCGGGTACGTAGCTGGCAGATCGCGACGGTAGAACAGCCACAGCACCACCAGGGTCGCGGCCAGCGAGACGAGGTTCACCGGCACCATCACCGCGGCGTAGCGGCTGAAGGAGATGTCGAAGAAGTTCGCCGAGACGATGTTGACGAGGTTGGAGATCACCAGCGGCAGGCTGGTCGAGTCCGCGACGAACCCGCAGGCGACGATGAAGGCCAGGGCCGCCGTCGGCTTGAAGTCCAGACGCAGGAGGATCGCGAGGACGATGGGGGTGAGCAGCAGCGCCGCGCCGTCGTTGGCGAAGACCGCGGCGATGGCTGCACCGAGCAGGATCACCAGCGGGAATAGCAAGCGCCCCCGGCCCCCGCCCCAGCGGGCGATGTGCAGGGCCGCCCAGTGGAAGAACCCGGCCTCGTCGAGGAGGAGCGAGATGATGATGAGGGCGACGAAGGTGAAAGTGGCGTCCCAGACGATGTGCCAGACGACCGGGATGTCGCCGGGGTGGATCACACCGGTGGCCAGCGCCACGGCGGCCCCGATCAGGGCACTCCACCCGATCCCGAAACCCTTCGGCTGCCAGATGACGAAGACGAGGGTGACCACGAAGATGGCGAGAGCGAGCATCGGGACCGTTTCTTGTTCTTGGAAGCTCGGGACGGATCAGGCTGTGGCGACGCGCCGCCGCTGCTCGTCGATCACGCGCTCGCCGTCCTCCTTGACGAACTCGCCTTGCTGGGCCGGCAGGAGGTCGAGGACGGCCTCGGAAGGTCGGCAAAGGGCGACGCCCCTGGGGCTCACCACCAGGGGGCGGTTCAATAGGATCGGGTAAGCCTCGATGGCATCGAGAAGCCGGTCATCCGCAAGCGCCGCGTCGCCCAGGCCGAGCTCGGCATAGGGCGTGCCTTTCTCCCGCAGGAGGTCGCGCACGGTGATGCCGGCGCGCTCCGCGAGCTGGCGAACCAGGATGCGGTTCGGCGGCGTCTTGAGGTACTCGATCACGTGCGGCTCGATGCCGGCGTTGCGGATCAGGGCCAGGGTGTTGCGGGACGTGCCGCAATCCGGGTTGTGATAGATCACGACGTCCATCAGGCGGTCTCCTCGCAGCAGGCGGATAGGGCGGCGACGGCCGGGGCGCAGACCTCGGGGCGGCCCTGGCAGCAATCGCGCATCAGGAACTGGATGAGCTCGGACAGGTCGAGGTACGCGGCGCTGTAGATGATCGAGCGCCCCTCCCGCCGGGAGGTGACCAGCCCCGAATGGCTGAGCTCCTTCAGGTGGAACGACAGGTTGGTGCCCGACACGCCGACCGCCTCTGCCAGCATGCCGGCTGCCATGCCCTCCGGCCCGGCGGTGACGAGCTGGCGCACGATGCGCAGGCGATGCTCCTGCCCGAGGGCTGCGAAGGCAGCGACGGCTTGCCGTTCGTCCATCATGATGTCAATATCTCAATCATCGTTGAAACGTAGAGGAACGACACGTTTTGGACAAGCCCCGACAGCCCTTCGCTGATGGATTGCCCAACCTCAGCCAAGGGCATTTCGTGGTCCCGACCGGCGCCGACCAGCAAATGGCGTCGCCGTTCACCCACGCCCCCCGCTTCCTGATCCTGTACGGTTCGCTGCGGGAGCGCTCGTTCAGCCGCTTCCTCGCCTACGAGGCGGCACGCTTGCTGGAGGCCATGGGCGGCGAAGTCCGGATCTACGACGCCCATGGCCTGCCGCTGCCCGACGACGCCACGGCCGATCACCCAAAGGTCCAGGAACTCCAGAACCTCTCGATCTGGTCGGAGGGCCACGTCTGGGTCAGCCCCGAGCGCCACGGCGCCATGACCGGGGTCATCAAGAGCCAGATCGACTGGCTGCCACTGTCGGAAGGATCGGTGCGCCCGACGCAGGGGCGGACGCTCGCCGTGATGCAGGTCTCGGGCGGGTCGCAGTCGTTCAACGCGGTCAACGGCCTGCGCGTGCTCGGGCGCTGGATGCGAATGATCACCATTCCCAACCAGTCCTCGGTCCCGATGGCCTACAAGGAGTTCGACGACGCCGGCCGGATGAACGCTGGGCCGCTCTACGACCGGGTCGTCGACGTCTGCGAGGAACTGATGAAGTTCACGCTCCTGACCCGCGAGCGGGCCGAGTACCTCGTGGACCGCTATTCCGAACGAAAAGAACAGCAGCTGGAACGGCTCAAGGCTGCAGGCGCGGACATCGGGTTCGTCAAGCGCTGAACCACCGTCGTCGGCTTAATATCCCCATGCCCCCAGCAAGGGCCAAGTCATCGGCGACGCCGGAGTAGGTCCTCCGGCGTTGCCTCTCCGGCGGGACGGACTTTCCTGGCCGTAGGGCGGTTGGACCCCGCCCGGATCGGTTTCACCGGAGGCGATGTCACACCGGGTGGGACCGCTCTCGTCTTTGTTTCGAACGTCTTCACCAGGACCGGACACAAGACGGAGCGTCACATGAAGATCGTTGTCATCGGCGGCACGGGGCTGATCGGCTCGCAGGTCGTCGCCACTCTGAAGGCCGCCGGCCATGACGCCCTCGCGGCCTCGCCGAACACCGGCGTCAACGCCGTCACGGGCGAGGGGCTCGCAGTAGCGTTGAAGGGGGCCGCCGTGGTGGTCGATGTCGCCAACTCGCCATCGTTCGCGGACGACGCGGCCATGGACTTCTTCGTCCGCGCCGGACGGAACCTCGCCGCGGCCGAGAAGGATGCCGGCGTCTCCCACCACGTCGCGCTTTCGGTCGTCGGGACTGAACTCCTGCTCGACAGCGGCTACTTCCGGGCCAAGCTTGCCCAGGAGGAACTGATCGCCTCGGCGGGCGTGCCCTGGACCCTCGTCCGCGCCACGCAGTTCTTCGAGTTCGTCGCCGCCATCGCGGGAGCCGCAATCGTCGACGGCGTCGCGCGCGTGACCTCCGCACTGATCCAGCCGATCGCGTCGGCCGATGTCGCGACGAAGGTCGCCGAGGTCGCGTTGGGGCCCCCCCGAAACGGCATTGTCGAGATCGCCGGCCCCGAGCGACTGCCGATGGTCGAGCTGGTGAAGCGTCATTTTCAGGGCCTCGGTGAGACGCACGAGGTCCGCACGGACGACACCGCACCGTACTTCGGGGTGGTCCTCGAAGGCCCCTGGCTTACGCCCGCCGGTGACGCGTGGCTTTCGGAACGGCGTTACGACGACTGGCTGGCGGCACAGCCGAAGCGCGGGGCCTGAGGTCTCCTGCCGATGGATGCAGCCTATTTTCCGGCGCTGTCTGCGCTGGCCGGGTCGGCCATCGGCGCGATGGCCTCCTTCGCGACCACTTGGCTGACGCAACACAGCCAGGAGCGCGCGACGCTCCTGGTGCAGGACCGTGCGCGACGGGAAGCGCTCTACGGCGAGTTCATCAGGGAGGCGTCGACCTTGTTCGGTGACGCCTTCCGACACGACCTCGACGACCCGGCCAAGCTGGTGAACCTCTATGCCATCGTGAACAAGATCCGGCTCTTCGGAGAGCCGGAAACGCTCCAGGAAGCCGAGCGCGTCATGCAGCGCATCGGCGAGACCTACTTCGCCCCGAACAAGGATCTCGCCGCCTTCGCCGACATCCGCCACGCCAGCGACCTCGATCCGCTCTGCGCGTTCTCGACGGTCTGCCGAAGGGAGCTGGCAATCGCCCGCCGTTGAGGCTCAGTGAGGGGTCGGCGCTCCCGCCGCCCCACCGAACGACATCGCCATTTTTTGGAGCTTGTCCGGGTTGCGGGTGAAGTAGATGCCGACGATCAGCCCGCACTGGATATCCAGGGCGACGGTCTGGAGCATCCCGCCCGGCTCCATGCTGAGGTAGCCGGGCAGGCCATCGATCCAGAGGTCCTGCAGCTTCCGGGCATGCTGGATCCACGACTTGCGCACGACCCCCTCGAACAGGCGCGTGACCTTGTCGATTCCGATGATCGGCCGCGGGAAAGCGAGCACCTTTCCGCCGCCGTCGGAGTGCACAACGACGGCATCGGCGAGCATGCTGCGCAGCGCTGCGACGTCGCCCGTCGTCGATGCCTCGAAGAAGGCCTTGGCGATGCGCGCGCCCTCTTCCCGCTCGACGGGGAAGCGCGGACGTGCGGCTTGCACGTGCTTCCTGGCTCTCGCCGCGAGTTGACGGACCGCCGGGGGCTCTCGCCGAAGCGTCTCGGCAATCTCATCAAGCGGGACCGCAAAGACGTCGTGCAGGAGGAACGCGGCCCGCTCCAGCGGCGAGAGCCTCTCCAGGGCGAGCATCAGCGTGAGCGTGAGGTCATCGCCGGGGGCTTCGTTCGGGACCAGGGCAACGGGCTCGGGCAACCAGGTTCCGATATAGGTCTCACGCCGGACCCGGGCGGACTTCATCACGTCCAGGCAGAGCCGCGTAACCGTCCGCGATAGGAAGGCACCAGCCGAGGCGACCTCGGCATGGTCGACGTGCCGCCAGCGCAGCCAGGCGTCCTGTACGACATCCTCGGCCTCGCCGAGGGACCCAAGCATGCGGTAGGCGAGCCGGATAAGCCGCGTACGCTCCTGCTCGAAGACGCGGGTCGGATCATCGATGGTCGGCATGACGGAACGACCAGACGCTGAGGGCGACCGCGATAAGCGCAGGAAGTGTCACCGCGGGAAAGTCGCGGGGTAGGACCTCCGGCCCGCAGATGCCCACCGCAACCTCCCAGAAGTGGAACAGCGCGTGGCCCGAGAGCCAGACGGCACCGAGAGTCCAGAGCAGCGAGCGCGGTCCGGGTCGGAACGCGCCGTACGCGAACCCCGACCCGATCAGCACGAAGATCAAGCCGATGTCGCGCAGGAAGTGCTGATTGAACGGCCCTGTCGTCGTCACGCCCGGTACCGCGAAATACCATGCCTCGGGTGCGGTGAGCATGAAAACGCCGTTTCCGGCCAGTCCTGCGCCGAGGATGCCGGCGAGTACCGGAATGGCTTTGATCATCGAGCTCTCCCCACGTGATTGGTTCACGTGAGTGACGATGCACAGCCGCCCAATGTGACATCGGATACAAGTTTCAGCAGGTCCCTTTCAGAACCTTGGCTTCGCACAGTTCATATCACCGAACACCGGCTGCCTGACCCGATGGTCGAGCGTCGCTACGAGACATTCGATCAAGCCAGGACACGGAACCCACGGACACCCCGACCGTAACGATATCCATCGACGAACGACTGCTTTTGAGATGTCCAGATGTAGGCATCTAAGGCAACTTTGGGTCGCCAGCAGAACGTCCGCTATGCCCAATCTTGTTTCAGTTGCATCGGTGCGAGTATCTTCTTGCCTCGTCGGCGTAGGCAGGCGGTCCGCTCGCGATGTTAGGGTAGGCCCTCGGCAGCTCCATCCATGTCCGGCCGCTGTCGAGGAGCCGTCGTACAAAGGCGTACGGGACGAACGAGGAGCAGCAGATGTTCGAGCGTCGCCGCGGTGCGGTCAAAGGATGCCGGACCGGACCCTGGCACGAGCCGGCCCATGCCAGCCGCCTCGATCAAGCTGCATCGATCCGGGCGGCCGACGCACCCCCCCGGTGTCCGCGGCGCGGCCGGCGGACCGCGATCCGGGCCCGCGCCGCGGGACCGGTGCCACGCCCCGACGATCCTGCCTGTTCGCGTTTCAGGCCCCCTGCAGAGCCGCCTTCACCTTGGCCGGGGTGAACGGCACGGACCGCACGCGTACGCCGGTCGCGTCGAAGACTGCATTCGAGACCGCCGCCGGCACGATGGCGGCGGACGGCTCGCCGGCGCCCCACGGCTTCTCGGTTGGCCGGTCGATCAGGTCGATCACGACCTCGGGCACGTCCGGGAAGGTCAGGATCGGGTAGCTCGACCAGTCGAGGCTCGTCACGGCGCCGCGATCGAAGGTGACCTCCTCCAGCAGCACACGGCTGACGGTCTGGATCACGTTGCCGTCGAGCTGGTTCCGCACCCCGTCCGGATTGATAATCTGCCCGCAATCCTGGACCACGAAGAAGCGCGGCACGCGCACCTGCCCGGTGCTGCGATTCACTTCGACCTCGGCCACGCCCGCTACGTAGGTGCGATTGAGTTCGTACTTCACGTAGGAGATGCCGCGACCGCGCAGCACGTCGCCCGCGGCGTCTTTCACCGGCGACGGGCGCGCCTGCCACATGGCGAGTTCGGCAACCCGCTTCAGCACCTCAATGCCGCGCGGATCCTTCAGAGCCCGCAGGCGGTACTCCAGCGGGTCGGCGCCGGCTGCCGCCGCGCACTCGTCGAGGAAGGCCTCATTGGCGTAGGTGTTCTGCATCCGCCCGGGGGTGCGGATCCAGGAGGGCCGGAACGGCGTCGAGGCCAGCCGGTGGCAGACCGTGCGCACGTTCGGGAAGGCGTAGGGCAGCGCCGAGTTGCCGATGATGTTGCCCGGCGCCATCGTAGTCTCGTGCGGCAGATCGGCCAGCGAGGCTGCCACCAGCGGCACGTTACCGGCCGCCCCCTCCGGGATGTGGAACTGGGAGGACCAGGCGGTGACGTTGCCCTGCGGGTCGAGCCCGGCCTTCAGGTCGATGAGGGTCGGCGGTCCTTTCGGATCCCAGCCGTGCTCGTCGGCGCGCGACCACTGGACCCTCACGGGGCGGCCGACCGCGCGGGCGAGAAGGGCGGCGTCGCCCGCCGCGTCCTCGTGGCCGTTGCGGCCGTAGCAGCCCGAGCCCTCGACGTAGATGCAGCGCACCGCCTCCGGCGCGAGGCCGGTCATCGCCGCGAGCTGCTTGCGCAGGGCGTGCGTCATCTGCGAGGCCGTCCAGCAGGTCAGGAATCCGTCCTTCAGCTCTGCGATGGCGCAGGACGGCCCGATCGAGCCGTGGGTATGGATGGCGAAGTCGTACGTCGCTTCGAGCTTCCGGGCCGCCTGTCCGAGCGCCGCCTCGGCATCGCCCGTGCTGCTCGTGACGTCGTCCTTGGTGACCTTCGTGGCGCGCACGTGCTGCCAGAGCTTGCCCTGCTCGGGCAGGCCTTCCCATTCCGACCACGTCGCCTTTAGCTGCTTTGCGGCCTTCACGGCCGCCCACTCCTTCTCGGTGACGATGCCCAGGAAGTTACCCTGGCGCACGACCTTGATCAGTCCTGGGATGTCCGCGACCGAGGCCTCATCCACGCCCTGCAGATCCGCCCCGATGGTCGGGGGACGGACCACCCGCGCATGCACCATGCCGGGCACGCGATAATCCTGCATGTAGGTGAAGCGGCCGGTCATCTTCTCGGGTATGTCGACCCGCGCCACCGGCTTGCCGACGAGGGCGAACTGCGCCGGATCCTTCGTCTTGACCGCCGGATCGACCTTGAGGTCGAGGCGCCCATCCTTCAGGAGGTCGGCGTAGGAGAGGCTCTGGCCGCCAGCTTTCGGCCGGACGGTGCCGTTCTCGCTCACCAGCTCGTCGGCCGGTACGCCGAGGCGCTCGCTGGCCATCTGCACGAGGTGCGCGCGGGCCGTCGCCGCCGCCTGCCGGATTTCGACGCCGCCCTTCTGGATCGAGAGGCTCCCGTAGGTCGGTCCCTGATCCGGCGTCAGCGCCGTATCGCCCTGGATGACGGTCACGCGGTCGAGCGGCAGGTCGAGTTCCTCAGCCGCGATCTGCGTAAGGGCGGTCTCGACCCCGGTGCCGAGATCCACCTTGCCGGAGAAGATCGTGGCGTGACCGTCGGCGCCGAGCGCCAGGAAGCTGTCGACGCGGTCCGGGGCGACGGGCTTCGCGAAGCCATTGGTGGCGACCGGCGCGAAGCTCTGGGCGCTGGCGCCGCGGCCGGACAGCGAGAAGCCGACCACGAGGGCGCCGCCTTGGAGGAGCAGGCTGCGGCGGGAGAGGGCGGGTGCGGTCATGACAACAACCTCTGTCAGAGTGTGCCGGCCGCGCGCTGGACGGCGCGCACGATCCGCTGATGGGTGCCGCACCGGCAGAGGTTCTGGGCGAGCGCCTGCCGGATAGCGGTCTCGTTGGGCTTCGGCGTCTCGCTGAGCAGGGCGGCCGACTGCATGATCATGCCATTGATGCAGTAGCCGCATTGCGCCGCCTGCTCGGCGATGAAGGCCGCCTGCACCGGGTGCGGCTTGTCCAGGTTGCCGAGCCCTTCAAGCGTCACGATCTTGGCCCCCGCCTTGAGGCTCGAGACCGGGGTGATGCAGGAGCGCACCGCCTGCCCATCGACATGCACCGTGCAGGCGCCGCACTGGCCCAGTCCGCAGCCGAAGCGCGGCCCGTGCAGGCCGAGATCATCGCGCAGTACGTAGAGGAGCGGCGTATCTGGGTCGTCCACGCTCACGGGCGCCGCGCGCCCATTCACGTCCAGCGACATCAACTGCGCCATCGGGGATCTCCCTGGAACCATTCTCGGGTGCTCGGCCTATACCCGGCGTAGACCAGGAGCAACGCGGCGGCGTGACAGCGATCGCCATTCGCTGCAGGAAGCCGTGCTGCCTCCGGTGCCGTCAGGGAAGCGCATGCCTTCGCAAAACCGCATCCGATGCACCCTCGCTCTCGTCCTCGCGCTGTCCGCGGGCCCCGCAGGCGCCGCCGAGCGCCTCGCGCAGGATTGGCCCGAGCCGTCCCGCAAGGCCGCTGAAGCCGTTGCTGACAAGTACGGCGCACCGCAGGAGCAGACGGCGACGCTGCTGATCTGGCACCGCAACGGGCCGTGGATCCGGACGGTGGTGCATAAGATGGGAGCCGAGCACGATTTCCCATCCAAGCACAACGACGTGTTGGAGCAGAGCTTGCCCTACAAAGTCCCGCTCAACTTCTTCAGCGCGGTCGCGACCTTCAACGGCAGCGTCATTCCGGACCGGACGCGAGGCACGCTCACCGCCTACGGCGCAAGTGAGGCCGAGAACGTCTTGAGCCTGAATTTGGCCCGGGCGGTGGTGCGCGGCGAGCTCACGGCGGAGCAGGCACGTGATAAGGAAGTTGCAGCCGCGCAAGAGTTGGCGAACGGACGGGAGCCGGACCTCGCGGCCAAGCTCTCCCTCGATCAGCAACAGGAGGGCGACGTTTCCGACCCAGACACCGCGATGATCCTTCCGCCCAGCCAAAAGCCATAGTCCGGAGCACGCGGCCCTCTGTTCTGGCAACGCGTTGATCCATGGGCGACCACCCGCTGGATCCTCATGCCGCGCAGTTTTCGACTCTCTACCCCATGCGTTGGATACGCCGGTGAAGGCTGCCGCGCCCTGTTCCAACCCGCGCACGGCCTCCGCCGCATCCTGCCGACAGGGCATTGGGGCATCCGCGATTTCCCGGCGAAAAGCCGGGATCCAGTCGAAAAGGAGCCGCCCCATGCTGGACCGGCTTGTTCGAGGCCAACGCTCGGAACAGTGCGTCAGACGCTCAGAACGATCTTTCCGAAATGCTCGTTTTTCCTCATGCGGGCGAGCAGGTCCGACTCCTCGGCTAGCGCGTAGTGGCTGTCGAATGACAGATGGAAACTCCCGGCTACGATCGCCGGCCACAGGACGGCTCGGACGCGCACGGTGCGCTTCATTAAGCCCTGCGAGCAAAGCCTACTGTGGTTGGCAGCGGGGGGCGAGGCAGCCTTTTCCTGCATGAGCATTGTTGTCGAGGGTCGCTGCAGAGAACGTCTACGTTTGCGGCGAAACTACTCCGAAGCGGACCAGCGGCTTTCGGCCAGCTTCAGTCGCACAGAGGTGCCTCGATCAACGTCTGCTTTCAGGCATGGGGGCGGGGAGCCCGAAAGACTGGGTCGGGTCGAGACCCGTCCGCCCGTTCTACGACCGGGTCGGGTGGGTGAACGAACCCGCTCGCGCGGGATGGGTGGCAGCTTCGAGGTTTTCGGATTGAGACGAGCGCCCTGCGCTGATTGAGCGTCGCCCGGCCTGGGCGGACGATCGTGGCTCCCTTCATCCGAGTGGAGC
>NZ_VRVF01000056.1:0-33446 GCF_008040045.1 Methylobacterium sp. WL8
TGGAACGGGCAGCCCGGCGGGGGCGCGAGCGGGGAGGGCGGCTCGCCCGGCAGCGCCTGGAACCGGCGCTTGCCCGGCACCAGCTTCGGCGTCTGGGCGAGCAGACTGATCGTGTAGGGGTGGGCCGGCTGCGCGAACAGGGTCTCGGCCGGCGCCACCTCGACGAGGCGGCCGAGATACATCACCGCCACCCGCGAGGCGATGTGCTCGACCACCCCGAGGTCGTGGCTGACGAACAGGTAGGTCAGGCCGAGGTCGCGGCGGAGCTCCAGGAACAGGTTCAGCACCTGCGCCTGGATCGAGACGTCCAGCGCCGCCACCGACTCGTCGCAGACCAGCATCCGCGGCTTCACGGCCAAGGCCCGCGCGATGCCGATGCGGGCGCGCTGGCCGCCGGAGAACTGGTGCGGGTAGCGCGCCATCGCGTCCGGCCCGAGGCTGACGCGGGCGAGCTGCTCGGCGACGTAGGCGCGCCGGTCGCGTGCCGGGACGAGGCCGTGGGTGACCGGCGCCTCGCCGACGATGTCGAGCACCCGCAGGCGTGGGTTGAGGGCGGCGGTGGCGTCCTGGAAGATCATCTGCACGGCGAGCGCCGCCGTGCGGCGTTCCGCGGCGCTCATCCCGGCGCGGTCGCGCCCGTCCTGCAGCACCCGCCCGCGGCTCGGGGCGTGGAGGCCGGCGGCGAGCCGGGCCAGGGTCGACTTCCCGCAGCCGGATTCGCCGACGAGGCCGACGACCTCGCCGGCCTCGATCGACAGATTCACGTCGGTCACCGCCTGCACCGCGCTCGGCGGCCGGCGCTCCCCGAGGAGGCCGGCCAAGCGCGCGGCGAGCGACGGGCTGGTGCCGAACCGCTTCGAGACGGCGTCGAGGCTGAGGAGAGGTTTCACGTGAAACGTGCCGGCTGCAGGGGATGGCGGCAGAGCGCGAAGCGCGACGGCTCGGCAAGGGCCGTAGGCGGCGGCGCGGCGCAGTCGGGCGTCGCGGCGGGGCAGCGCGGCGCGAAGGCGCAGCCCGGGGGGCGGTCGACGAGCGAGGGCACCATGCCGGGGATCTGCGTCAGCGGCACGCCGCGGGCGTTGCGGCTCGGGGCGGAGCCGATCAATCCGGCGGTGTAGGGATGGAGCGGCGCCTCGATCACGTCGGCCACCGGCCCGCCCTCGACGATGCGGCCGGCGTACATCACGCACAAACGGTCGGCGAGGCCGGCCACCACCGCGAGGTCGTGGGTGATCCAGATGAGCGCCGTGCCCATCTCGGCGCAGAGCGCCTGCGCCTCGGCCAGGATCTGCGCCTGGATCGTCACGTCGAGGGCCGTGGTCGGCTCGTCGGCGATGAGGAGGGCCGGCGCGTGCAGCAGCGCGATGGCGATGGCGATGCGCTGGCGCATGCCGCCCGAGAGCTGGTGCGGGTAGGCGCGCAGGCGTTCGTCGGGCGCCGGAATCCCGACCTTGACCAGCGCCTCGCGTGCCCGCGCCCGGGCGGCGGCCGCCCCGACGCGCTCGTGCGCGCGGATCGCCTCGACGACCTGGGTCTCGACCCGCAGCACTGGGTTCAGGGTGGTCATCGGGTCCTGGAAGATCATCGCCATGCGCTTGCCGCGCAACGGGCGGAGCTCCGCTTCCGGCAGGCCGGCGATGTCGCGGCCCTCGAACAGGATCCTCCCGCCCGATACCCGGCCGGGCGCCTCGATCAGCCCCATCAGCGCGAGCCCGGTCACCGACTTGCCCGAACCGGATTCGCCGACGAGCCCCAGCACCTCGCCCCGGTTCACGGTGAGGCTCACCCGGTCCACGGCGACGTGCTCGCGCCCGCCGGCCCGGAAGCCGACGCTGAGGTTCTCGAGGGCGAGGACGGGGGCGGTCATGACATGCGCCGCCCGGCGGCACGGAGCGCTGCCGTTTTCCCGGACGCCTGCAGCGTGAGCGGAAGGCGATCCGGGATCCAGCACGACGAGCGCCGCGAAGCGGCGCCTGCGCCCTGGAGCACCCGGAAATACGCGGCGCTTCGCCCGTTCCTGTGCTGGGTCCCGGATCGTCCCTCCGCTGCGCTCCGGTCGTCCGGGAAAGCGGAGGCTGGAGCTGCGAGCCTTTCGCTCCACGACGTCCCGAACGCCATCAATCCGAAAACCTCGGGTTCAGCACGTCCCGCAGCCGGTCGCCGACGAGGTTGATCGCGACGATGACGGCCACCAGCGCCAGGCCGGGGAAGGTCGAGATCCAGTACTTGCCCGAGAGCAGGTAGTCGTAGCCGTTCTTGATCAGCAGCCCGAGGGAAGGCTCGGTCACCGGCACGCCGACGCCGAGAAAGGACAGCGTCGCCTCCAGCGCGATGGCGTGGGCCACCTGCATGGTCGCGACGACGATCACCGGGGGCAGGCAGTTCGGCAGCAGGTGGCGGACGATCAGGCTGCGGCGCGGCAGGGCGAGGGCGCGGGCGGCTTCCATGTACTCGCGGCGGCGCTCGACCAGGGCGGTGGCCCGGATGGCGCGGGCGTAATAGGCCCATTGCACGGCGATGAGGGCGATCACGACCTTGTCGACCCCGCGGCCGAAGGCGGCGAGCAGCACCAGCGCGATCAGGATCGCCGGGAACGAAAGCTGGAGGTCGGCCAGCCGCATCAGCACGGCGTCGACCCGGCCGCCGGCGTTGGCCGCGAGCACGCCGACCGCCGAGCCCAGCGTCGCCGCGACCAGGGTCGCCGAGAGGCCGACGACGAGGGAGACGCGCAGGCCGTAGACGATGGCCGAGAGCATGTCGCGCCCCTGCGCGTCGGTGCCGAGCACGTAGAGCAGGCCGGAAACGCTGCGGCTGCCAGGGGGCAGGGTGCCGTCCATCACGTCGAGGTTGGCGAGGTCGTAGGGGTCCTGCGGGGTGATCCAGGGGGCGAGGCACGCGGCCAGGATCGTCAGCACCAGGATCGCGAAGCCCAAAGCCGCCCCGGGGCTGCGGAAGAAGGCGCGGAGGTGGGCGCGCCACACCGGCTCGGCCGTCTCGACCCGAGCCGACGCGGCGGGCGGGCCGTCGGCGGGCAGGCCTTCGGAAGGTAGGATCTCGGGACGGCTCACGCGGCCTCCGACAGGCGGACGCGCGGATCGAGGCCGGCATAGATCAGGTCCACGATTAGGTTGATGACCACGAACAGGCACACCGTCAGCATCAGGTAGGCGACGATCACCGGGCGATCGAGGCGGTTGATCGAGTCGATCAAAAGCTTTCCGATGCCGGGCCAGGCGAACACCGTCTCGGTGACGACGGCGAAGGCGATCATCGAGCCGAACTCGAGGCCGATCACCGTCACCACCGGCAGCAGGATGTTCTTCAGCACGTGCACCCCGACGATGCGGGCGGGCGAGAGGCCTTTGGCGCGGGCGAAGCGCACGTAGTCCTGCAGCATCGCCTCGCGGGTGCCTGCACGCGCCAGCCGGATCACCACCGCGAGCTTGAACAGCGCGAGGTTCACCGCAGGGAGGACGAGGTGGCGCAGGCCGTCGAGGGTCAGCAGGCCGGTCTCGACGCCGAGCACGTTCACCGTCTCGCCGCGGCCGCCGGCCGGGAACCAGCCGAGCGTCACCGCGAAGACCAGCACCAGCATCAGGCCCTGCCAGAAGTTCGGCAGCGAGAACGCGAGGATCGAGCCGGTCATGATCGTCCGGCCCGAGGCTGCGTTCGGCCGCAGGCCCGCCCAGAGGCCGAGCGGCAGGCCGACCGCGACGGCGAGCACCAGGGCGGTGAGCGCCAGCTCCAGGGTCGCCGGCAGCCGCTGCACGATCACCGACAGGGCGGATTCGTTGTAGACGAACGAGCGCCCGAGATCCCCGTGCAGGGCGCGCCAGGCGAAGGTGCCGAACTGGACCAGCAGCGACCGGTCGAGCCCGAGCCGGGCGGCAATGGCGGCGCGCTCGTCCGGCGTCGCGTCGGGCGCGGCCAGCATGTCGATCGGGTCGGCGATGGCGTAGACGCCGAGGAACACCAGCGTCGCCATCGCCGCGACGGTGACGAGCGCCTGACCGAAGCGCTGGATCAGGTAGGTCAGCATGGGGACATGCCGCCGAACGGGGTGCGCATTCCCTCTCCCTGCATGCGGGGAGAGGCCCGGCTGCACCTCGTCGTGCAGCCGGGAAGAGCAGGCGAAGACGAAGCGGCGGTGAGGGGGCGCGAACGGACGACGCTCCTCCGTCGAAGCCCCCTCACCTTCGGCTTCCGCCTCGCTGCGACGACGACGGGGTCGTCGCAGCCCTGTCCCCGCATGCGGGGCGAGGGGGGGCGCGGCGGCCGCGAAGCCCGACCCCTCACTTCACCACCACGACGTCCATCGCCAGCGTGTACTGGTCGATCCGCGGCGTGTAGCGCAGGCTCTTCACCGTGGCCCAGGGGGTCACCTCGAAGTGGAGCGGGATCAGCGGATAGTCCGCCATGGCCAGCGCCGAGGCCCGGCGCAGCAGGGCGGAGCGTTCGGCTTCGTCGAAGGTGCGCATCGCCTCGATCGTGAGCCGGTCGACCTCGCGGCTGCAGTAGCGGCCCCGGTTGGTGAAGCCGCGGCCGGTCTCCGGGTCGAAGCACAGCAGCAGCGAGTTCAGCGAGTTCGACATCTCGCCGGAATCCGCGCCCCAGCCGGCGAGATACGCCGAGAACGAGAACGTGTTGCGCCGGGTGAAGAAGGTCGAGGAGGTCGAGGCGTCGAGGCTCGTCTTCACGCCGATCCGGCTCCACATCTGGGCGACGGCCTGCGCGATCTTCTCGTCGTTGATGTAGCGGTCGTTCGGCGTACCGAGCGTGATCTCGAAGCCGTTCGGGTAGCCGGCCTGGGCGAGCAGGTCCTTTGCCGCCTTCGGATCGTAAGGGACGACGGGGAAGTCCTTGGTCGTGCCGGAGAGCGGGAAGGGCAGCAGCTCGCCGGCTGCCTGCGCCACCCCGCCCATCACGCGCTCGACGATGGCCTTGCGGTCGATGCCCTTGGAGAGCGCCTCGCGCACGCGCTTGTCGAGCAAGGGGTTCTTGTCGGTCCCGCGGATCGTCGGCGTCTTCCAGCCCGCGCCGTCGAACTGGTCGAGGTGGATGTAGATGATCCGGTTCGACAGGCCCTTGGTGACGGTGAAGCCCGCCGCCTCGATCCGCGGCAGGTCCTGGATCGCCGGGTTCTCGATCAGGTCGGCGTCGCCGGCCAGCAGCGCCGCCACGCGCGGGCCGGTCGAGACGATCGGCTTCATCGTCACCGTGTCGAAGGCGGGGGCCGCGCCCCAGTGGGTCGGGTTCTTGGAAAGCACCACCTGCGTGCCGCGCACGTACTCCTTGAGCGCGTAGGGGCCGGTGCCGACCGCGACCTTGGGGTTGCCGAAATCGATGGATTTCGGCGGGGTGCCCATCCCGGTGCATCCGCCCTTGGCGAACCCGACCGGGCCGGCGGCGCCCGACGCCTTGGCGCTGAGCATGCCGAGCGCGGTGATGTTGGTCGGCAGGAGCGGCAGGGGCCCCGCGGTCTTGATCACCACGGTCAGCGGGTCGGGGGCGGCGACGCTCTCGAACGGCCGGACGAAGGTGGCGAAGGAGGAGGGCGAGTTCTCGACCAAAGGGATGCGGCAGAAGGTGTAGATCACGTCGTTCGCGGTGAACGGCGTGCCGTCGGAGAAGGTCACGTTCTGGCGAAGCTTGAACGTCCAGGTGTGCTCGTCGTCGGCCGTCCAGGACAGGGCGAGGGCCGGCACCACCGCCATCGCGGCGTCCGTGGTGACCAGCCCTTCGAAGATGTGGCGCCGCAGCGAGTTGTTGGGGCCGAGGTTGTGGAAGTGCGGATCCATCGAGGTGGCTTCCGCCGCCAGGCCGATGCGCAGGTCGCGGGCTTGCGCCTGGCCGGTCCAGGCCGCCGGCAGGACCAGCCCGCAGAGGACTGATCCAGACAGGGCAACGCGCGACAGGGTTCGGCGCGGACGACGGCGCGTCTCGATCATCGACGGTTCCGTGTAGGAGGAGCGGGCACGCGAGGGTGGCGCATCGACGGCGCTAGCGTCAATCGTGCCAGTCCGCATGATGGTCATTTCAGCATGAGCAACCCTTGTGCCGAATGGTAAAATCATTGTTTTTCAATGGTTTGCTGACAATCGGCCTGACCCTAACAGATCGCGAAATCACCACTGGACGGGATTGTGTCACACGATCTGTCACAGTGAGCTCGAAATATGCCCACGATCAGGAAGCGAAACGGACGGTATCAGGCCCAGGTGCGAGTGACGGGTTCGGCCCCGGTTTCACGTACATTCATGACAAAATCCGAGGCTGTCCGCTGGGCGAGGATGACCGAGCATGAAGTCGAGACCGTAGGATTGAGCCCAAAGAAGGAGCGTCTGGAAACTGTCACGTTGGGCGAACTGCTGGACCGGTACCGGCGTGAAATCCTGTCGAAGCGCAAATGGTGGCAGCGCGAAGTTTCCATCATTAAGAACGTTAATCGCCATCCGTTATCTAAGTTTCAGCTTCACGATCTAACTGAGGGTGATGTTGCAAGGTATAGGGATGACCGACTTGCGATAGCTAAACCCGCAACTGTTGTGAGGGAGCTAGCCTTACTTTCTAACTGCATCGAGATATCCCGGCGAGAATGGAAGCACGCCGTTACGTCAAACCCATTCAGGATGGTAAAGAAGCCACGCATCAATAATCTGGTCGAACGCCGAATATCATCCGATGAACTAAGGTTGATCATTGACGAGTGTAACAAGAGTGGCAAGAGATCGATAGCCAACCAGTTCCTTTTCTCTCTTGAAACGGGCGTCAGGAAAGGCGAGTTGCTTGGTATCAGATGGAGCCATATCAACTATCGTGACTCAACAATCCTGATACCTATTACAAAGAATGGGTTTCCTAGAACGATACCCCTAACCCCGGCCGCTATTAAGATACTAGAAAAGGTAAGTATTGAAGCCTCGTCGGATTTTGTATTTGATATAAAATATGGCACGTTGTGTAGCCGCTGGAATAGACTGATTCGGCGCTGCGGCATCAATGATTTGCGATGGCATGACAGCCGCCACGAGGCTATATCTAGATTGTTCGAGCTAGGTTTAGGTATTCCCGAGGTTGCCTTGGTCAGTGGTCACCGAGATACTAAGGTCCTGATGCGATACACCCACCTACGACCAGCTGATTTGTCACGTAAAATCGCTATGTTATGTCAAGCAAAGACTAGTCCTAGCGGCGAAATCTGACATTTATTGCGTCGGGCCAAGGGGAATGGGGAAGGCATGTCAAGCATCCACCCTAGGCACCTTGGCTACGACTCTTCGCAAACGCGGCTTGTCCGATAGCGCGTCGCCTAGCCAACTTCGCCATAGCCGCCTCAATCGTCTCCTGATCTATGACACCGGGATCAAACGGACCGCCATACCAATCAAGCATCCGTTTGCGCTCACGGTGCCGGGGCTTGGTGACGGCTTCAAGAAACTCCTCGAAGCCCATCGTGCCGCCAACGTCCTCGGGTGGTGCTCGCCTCTCTCCATCTAGGAAGCGAGGATAGGCTACCTCAGGGTCCGCCGGGCCGACCTCCTCGACCGTGATGGTGTGCTGCCAGTTATCTCCGAAATCGTAGGTGTAGGCGAAGGCGGTGGTGCCGCGATCAATGAGCGCCCCGAGCTTGGTGGTCTTGGCGCTACGGGTGTTCCCATCAGGCCAATGCGGGTCGGGTATGGCGTAACGGACCGCACCCTCCCGAAACTGGAACAGGTGATAGTCCTGGAACGGCATAGCCGCCTGGATGACTTCGTGAAGGAGTTTGAGGCTTGCTGAGAGTGGCACCTCGACGGTTCGCCAGATGACAGGTGCGGTGTCATCCAGAGAGATACGAAGGCGGGCGATGCGACTCGGCTCGGGCATACAATGATAGTAACGCGCCGGCGACTTGAAACGCTACCTCGATAAGTCGGCGTCAGACACCAGTGACTATGATAGTGCGTTTCCCAGTCAACGCGAAATCCAAGATGTATTTTAAGGTTCCAGACTTAGTTAATATTGACACTGATTAAGACTTATGTGATTATTACATAGTCGGTTGCGACGAACGTTACCGACTCAAACGCAGCTACACAATCCAAGAATCTCAATCCAGGCGCGAGGCATAATGCTTTGCGCAATGTGATCGGCTGAAATCAAGGAGCTTGTGTCTAAAATGAGCATCAAACAACACTATGACCTATGTATTCCATGATCACTTTAACGATGATTATACGACGGCGGTTACCGAACAGGGGCCGGTAGAGCGACACTTCCGCTTTGATTCGCGTCGAGCCGGAGGTGGTAAGACAACTGCCATTATCGAACAGACATCTAAAATGGCGCTGAACGGCCAGAAGTGCCTTATCGTTCAACCCACTACCGACCTTATCGATGAGACCTTCGACAGCATCAATCGCAAACATCCTCAGGTAAGCGCGCTCCGGTTCCATTCGAGGGATGGTAGCGACCATAACGTAACACTTCGATTGATTGCCTATTTGAAGAATGCAGACCTTGGTGGCGTTATCGTATTGATCACGCATTCAACCTTTCTCAGAGTCCCTTACTTTTATCGCCCAGATCGGTGGAATGTGTTTATTGACGAAAACCTGAACGCGTTCGAATACTTTGGAGAAACCCTCCCAAACTATCATAGTGTCATCACCGATCACATCAAGGTGGTGGATCGTTCTGGAAAGCACGGACGCGTTGAACCTACTAACATTGGACGATTGAAGGAGATTGCCACGAACGTCGGGAAAGACGAAGTTTTCAAACAAGTCCAAAGTCTAGCCGCGCGTCTTATATCGCCCTACTATGATAGTTATGTGGTGAACAAAACGCACGATGAGTTGATCAAGCGTCGCAGCAAAACTGGTAAGCTGTGCGTGTATTCTGTGCTCTCGCCGCGGATCATGGACGGCTTCGCGAGTGTTACGGTATCTGCCGCGAGATTTGAGGAGACATTTCAGTATCATTGGTGGGAACGGGAAGGCGTCAGGTGGGATCGTCTAAAGTCTGAGGGAAGTGAGGTGCAAGACCTGAAACATCCTCACAATGATACGATCGATATTTACTACGGTTATGAGCGAAAATACTCGAAGAAGATGCGTGACGGTCTTGGATGTCCTAAGACAAATCCCCTGATCGTCGCTACCAAGGAACTGATGGGCTCCAAAGAGTTCGTTCGAGTCGAGAACAATGATGTCAAGCTGATGAGCCTTCTTAATCAGGTTGCCGGAAGTCATTTGATCAAGGGTGTGTCTCATGGACTTAATAAGTTCCGTCATATTCATCATGCTGTCGTCATCACCGCGAACAATCCATCATCTGACGCCGGGAACTTTCTTGATGACTTCTGTAAGTTCACTCTCAATGATCAGTTCCGTGCCTTCACCAATCACGCGGTGTATCAATCAATATGTCGTACTTCTATTCGTGACGATGAAAGAGATAATCCGAAGACATGGGTGGTTGCATCGAAGGAGACCGCTGACTGGTTGAGTGATCTGTTTCCTGGTTCTCGTGTTCATTCGCTCGGACTAGTCCAACCAGTGACGAAGGCGGGCGGTAGACCACGGAAACATGCGAATGATAAGGAGCGAAAAAGGGAATCAGCATCTCGAATCAAGAATGATTACGCGCGGAGCGCCGGCTTCGCCGTTAACTTGAAGGAGAACATTCTTGACGAAGTAGCCTTTCATGACAAGACGGACGAAACCACTATAAAGACTATAAGCCATTTCGTCCAAAGATTCCGTGCATCTGAGTTCATCAACTACTATGGTTCTGAACCAAGAGCGATTTGTTTCACGGATAATCAGTTCGTTGCTTATCTGAGGAACCATCACAAGAACAAATATGGGAACAAAAACGAAATCCCATGTGTCAGCGGTGCCATGTTCTCTGTCAGTAAGTCCAACACTACTAACAGAGGAAATGACAATGTTGAGTTTGTGAGAGGCATGTGGCTTGATGTCGAGAACGGAACGATGAGGCATGAGGACTTTGCTGACGAGTTCCCGCAGCTTCACGTTGTCGCCTATAACACCTTCTCACATACGGCGATGAAACCTCGGTATCGGCTCTATATTCCAACTAATCGGCCGATGCACGATCAGGAATACCGCGCAATCTACTCAGAGATTGTCTGCATCCTTGAATCGATAGCGTATTGTCGAGGTTCAATAGAGGCGGTGAGAACGAGCGGGCTTGGCAATCAACCTCATCATGGTATCGATCACCGACCAAATCCATGTGCGCTATTCGCTCTTCCCTGTCAGGCTAAGAACGTAAAGGACAGCTTCTTCGTAGAACACAAGGGTGATGATCGGGAAGCCATCGACGTTGATGCTTGGCTGTCGAACCTTATCTGTGACTATGATAGTATGGACTTCGATACCACTATATACTCAGAACTTGGATCAGACGATGTTTCGATCACCGTGGATCAGCAGTCCGGCATCGAGCGAGCTATGACTGAGTGGTATCGGATCGGTGTCTTTCCTGGTGAGGGGCATGATGGGCTTCTGTCGTTGTATCATTCCCTTACCAAGCTGCGGTTGCCAGTGGGAATGGTCACAGAGAAGCTACATGAGGCCGCTCTGGCATCAAACAGTCCGACCGACAGGCGGAAGCAAGCTGACCGACTCATTACGACTCTGAAACGGTGGGCGAACAAGTAAAGTCTGGAACGTATTGGATCAACGAGCATCGCCACGTGTTCTGGAAACGTGGCGATGCGGGATACCTAATATCAAACTCAACTTGTTTCGCATTTCTACGGGCGATCATAATCCGACATTTTTTGTGATGCCGGGTAAAGTCACTTCACTTCGCGTCACCAACACCGTTCAGCAAGAAGGATTGGAAGCGTTTTTCGACGAGGGTGGATAAATGATATTTTCCCGCCCAACCATTCGGATACGTTGTATTTCCACCTGTTCTCATCTCCGCAATAATCTCGTCGCGGATACGTTGACGGTCAGAGGCATACTCGTCGCACTGTTCTTGATAACGCTCGCTCGCGGCCTTGCTTGCTGCGAGCTTGCGACCTTTCTCAACCTCTTGTTCGACGTTCAGCGGCGGTAGGTGAGCCTCTTTTCGAAGAGCATCACGAGCAAGGACCGTCCTACGGATTTCGGCATCGTTCTCGATCATCGCAGGCTCCCCTCAAATAGGTCGTTCGCCAGGGCTTCGATGCAGACGTTCCAGACAAGTGTTTTCCGCCACCCTTCTGGGATGCCCGACCAACCGTAGATGGCCCCTGCAATCGATCCGGTGACGGCTCCCACGCTGTCGCTGTCGTCACCGAGGTTCACGGCCCGCAGAACGGTTTCCTCGAAGCTACCCGCCGACGCTGCTACGGCCCAGATCGAAGCTTCAAGCGTATCGACTACATACCCGCTGGATCGGATGTCATCGCGGTTCTTCCCTCGCCATGAACCGTCCGCGATCCTTTGAACCTTCTCCGTGTATGGGCCTTGGGGTGCGTTCAGGACCTCACTGAGGGTCTTTCCCTGAATCGCCTGCGCAAGGATGACCGCAAGGGCCTCCGACCCGTCACAGGGCTCGACAGCGGGATGCGTGGTAGCGGATTGCCGACGTGCCGCATCCTGAAGCTTCGCCGGATCGTTCCAGTAGCGTGTTGCGACCGGGGCAAGGCGCATGATTGAACCGTTTCCCCCGTTGCGAGGGTCACTGGACGCGGCATGGATATCGCCGGTCTCGCGGTATGCCCGGAGACTCGAAACAGTGGCGTTCCCGATATCGAAGCACGTGCCGGTGCATGAGTTCTCGCCAGCCTCGAACCACCGGCAAAACCGTTCGAGCAAGTCACGTTCGTCCACCCCGTCACAGGCAATCAGACTGTCCGCGAGGCAAAGCGCCATAGAGGTATCATCCGTCCACTGCCCAGCCTTAAGGTCGAACGGACCGCCGCCGACCATGTCCGTCATCGGAGGATAGGTGTCGCGTTTGGAAAACTCGATCGTAGTTCCGATTGCGTCCCCAATGGCGAGACCGACCAAGGCACCAAGTGCACGATCCCGGATGGCGTCGATGGTCGTAGCCGGCATCCGTTCGAATATGGTCCGTTGCTGTAGGACGTGCTGCACCTGAGCTTCCGTCTCGATCGCGCCTGGGCGGGCATCACGAACGATTCTGATGGCCTCGGCAGGATCAGCACCAAGTTCGGTTAGGAGCCTAGCGGCAACGGTTCCAGCGCGCCCGAGACCGCCCTTACAATGAACTGCGATAGAGAAGCCGTTGCGAAGGGTGGACCTCAGACCCTCGCCAACCGTCACCCATGATTCTTCGAAGGCGTCTGTAGGGGTCGAAACGTCAGGGATCGGCAGATGAATCCACGTCAGACCAAGGCGGCAGCATTCTTGGGCAATCGCCTGAACCTTTAGCGCCTCAATCTCATGATCCTCGATAAGAGAGACGACAGCGCAGGCACCCCACTCAGACATGGCCTCGATGTCGGTTCGAAGATCGCGCGCCCATGATCCGGTTGCAGCGTCGGCCTGAACCTTCCCCGGACAAAAGGTAACACCAATGTTTCCGAAACCCTTACCGGAAGATATCGAATCGATCCGAAGGGGATGCGTTATACTAGTGCGACCCTTGTTTCGGCTATGCGCGCCGAAAACTGCGAACGCCGGGTGAAATCCGTCCTTGTCCATGATAGTTGCCTCCGGCCTTGATTATACCACAGGCATAGAGCATAATAAACTCCTGAGTAGGTTAAGGTCTCGCATTCCATGAGCGTCCGCACTGCAGCTCTAATGATTTCAGCGCCTGTGATCTTTACATCAACTATGATAGTTCCAGCCTCGGCCGACGACCTAGGCTCGATTGCAGGTATTTGGGCACTCGATAAGGCGGCGTGCAAGCTAACGACACCGGATTACGATGACCGATTGCGGATCGTGGCATCGGGTAAGAACGGCAGTGTTGAGTCGGATTGCCGTGCATCGTCCATCAGATCAGGGGGATCGCGGGTCGAGTTCGCAAACGCTTGCCTGTCAGAGGGCGAGCGGATCAGGGCCAAGGTAAGCGTCACAATCGTCTCACCCGATCGCATCACATGGAAAGAGGGTAAGGCGCCTCCGACTACCTACGTGCGGTGCGATGATGGCGCGGCAGCTCGGAAGATCGGCCAGGAGACTGCTAAAACAGCGCCATTCTACGAAACTGGATCATTCATGCTGTCCAGTCACGGCTACAGCGCCACCATCACGTCCCTGACAGGCGCCGATACGAACAGCGCATCGATGACGGGCCGGGTCACTCGTGAGGATGCCAAAGAGGAGTGTGAGCGGAACTCATCCAATGGTGAAGGGCTCAAGCCGAAGGCCCTACGGGCGTGCGTTGAGGGAACAATGAAGGTCGAGGTTGGCAAGAGTTATGGAGCGACCGCTGATTGTGCTGCCCGGTCGATCAACGCCAGCTTTGGTGGACGTTTCATGGTTCAAAGCGATGGCGCCGGTAGTGTGCGTATTCTCGATTCAAAGCGTCAGGACCTTGGTGGTTCAACGGCATCGGGTGCCCCATCGATTGAGGACCAGTTCGGCAAGTTGTGCCCGGCAACATTCGAGCGGTTGAAGCGAAAGCGGACTTAAAGGCGCAGACGCAAACAAGGACGACTAGTAACTGCTACCGTCTGATAAAAAGCGAAGAATGAATGTCGATGGCCGCACCTTTGCCGCGACCAATACAACGGTTTTATCCGGCGCACTAAGTCCAATATGAATCAGGCGTCGAACACGTTCCAGTATGTTCCTTCCCTCGATCGATTGCCTTCGTGATCGCACTTGCTAACCATCAAAGGTTTTTGGGGGGCGCCCTGCGGTTTTAGGGGAAGCCAGTAGAAGGACGGATGAGGAAGAGGCGTCCGCAGAGCCCATTCAGGCCAACCGTCCATGTTTAACTTCGTCGGCCTAACTGGCGAAGTGAGAACGTAAAAGCATCGAGCGTGAGCAGTAGGTAAGGCAGACAACCGCCGGGCCTTGCTAGCTGTCTGCTTGTTGCTCCACGAAGTAGAGAGTTTGGCTTCCACGATGACGATCACGTCATCAAATGCAACGATGAGGTCCATATCCTCTTGATTGCTACGAATCAGTTTTTCGCTGTTTGTCTTGATGGCGTCCCCAGGCGAGGGATTAAAGGCAGGCGATGAAAATAATACTGCGTATAGCCATTCAAAATGATAATCAAATGCCCACCATGCATCTTCGGGAATGCTAACTCCTATTTCCTTGCTCAGGCTCGCAAGGTAATCAGGACTAAGTTTCTGAAACGCTTCGCCGACAGCTTCGGACAGGAGCCAAAACCGCTCTTTCCGGTTAAACAGCGCCAAGGCTTTAACGAGCCGTGAAGTCATAAAATACGTCGTCCTGAATAACTCGTAATGAGCATAGCTGATCTCGACGCAATGTGAAAACCCGGCATGATCTGTGACCGGCCACCCATCATGGAACAAACGGTAACGGCTCACGCCGCGCGGTTGTGGACGAAGCTACGGCGGAAGGGTTTGGGGACCGGAACGTCACGGTCTTCTTACATACCTCGGAACATGACCGCGGCCGGCCGCAACGATCCGTTTCGACGGTGGTGACGTTAGCCGAGGCGTCGAACGATACCCTGGCCCTGTTCAAGGCGGCGCTATCGGTTGTCAGGCGGGTCTGGCGGGAGGGGGGCGCTTATTCCAAGACCGAGATCATCACGAACGACCGGTTGCCCTTGAAAGCCTCGCAGCGAGCTTTGATCGGGGGACTAGATAATGAGCGCAGCGGACCGTTTATGGACGCCCTAGATGCCTGCAACGGCGCTATGGTTGTGGGAGCGTAGACATCGCGTCGGCCGGATTGATGAAGGATCGTTCGTGGTCCACCAAGTTCGATATGCGTTCGCCTTGCTACACGACCCGGATTGCTGAACTGCCAACGATCCGGGCCGCATGAGATCGTGAGTCGATCATATCTGGCACTTCAAAATAATCTGACTGGCATTGTCAGTATTGCAGATATTGATCGACGATTTGCTGTTGAAGCTGAGCAAGAGCTATGTTTAAACCCAATATCATGGGCTAAACGCACAATATGACATGGTGAATATAAATGCCCGTTACCATACCTTTGTTGAGCATTGATTATAAGGTATGACCTCACAAGTAGATTGTAAAACACCAATACCATACATCGTCGGCATTGCGAACAGCATTCTGCGCAAGAAACAAAATGTTAAAGGTGGAAAATAATGAAAAATACATCCCTGTTGCTAATAGAAACCGAAATAAATCGGTTTCTTTCCAGCAAAGAGCCAGAGATAATATGCATCAAAGGTCGCTGGGGTGTCGGCAAGACTTACGCGTGGAGGAAGTTTCTAAAGAAAGCTCAAGCTGAAAATGGCATAGGAAACAAAAAATATTCTTACATTTCACTCTTCGGAAGAAACTCACTTGCAGATTTGCGCAATGCGGTCACCGAAAACACTGTCAGCACCGATGATGTTGAGGCAAAGCCGTCGCTGAAGACCATCGAAAACGCTGCATCGATTTTACGGCAAAGTATTAATAAGTCAGGGTTTATCGCAAGTTTATTGCCCCAGTCCAGTGGCTACGCTCAGCTTGGCCAAAGAATGTTATACCTATTTGTAAGAAACACGATCGTTTGCCTGGACGATTTAGAGAGGGCCGGAAGCGGTCTTAATATGAAAGACGTGCTTGGCCTTGCTTCACAGCTTAAAGATGAGAAGGATTGCAAGGTTATCATATTGCTGAATGATGAAAAACTATCAGAGGATGCCAAAAATGATTTTCAAGATCAGTTAGAAAAAGTGGCCGATATAACCATTAACTTCGAGTTATCTCCCGAAGAGGCCGCTGATATCGCAATCGACGATCAAAAACTCTATTCCAAGAATCTTCGCGAAAACTGCATAAAGCTTAAGATAGATAATATTAGGGTTATAAAGAAGGCGGAGCAATTTAGCTCACGCTTGATTGCCTTATTGTCGAACTTTGATCCACGCCTTGTCCATCAAGCCATTCATACAACAACACTTGCTTGCTATGCGAAATATCAACCAAGTAAGGCGCCAAGTATATCATCTATTAGAAGTTTTAGCCAGTGGGATGAATCTGTACGGTATTTAAACGGTGACAAGTCTAAACCAAATCCAGATTATACCTTGATACAAGAATATGGCTTTACGTCTGTCGATGCATTTGATGAAATCATTATTGACACTGTAGAAAGAGGTTATCTTTCTGAAAGCCAGCTTCTAGTAGAAGCAAGTAAAATCAACGATAATCTTCGCACAGGAGATATGAAAAATGATTACTTTAAAGTATGGGAGAAATACAGATCGTCCTTTGCTAGGGACGAAGATGATTTGGCAGATAGTATGTCTGACGCGGTCATAAGAAATATCACGATCGTAGACCCTCCAAACCTCGACAGCGTCGTTTCAATCCTGCGAGAAATGGGCTTCAATGATAAAGCTTCCGGCTTAATCAAGTTCTATATGAATAATAAAAACGAGCAGAATCGCCATTATTGGGACCCCAATGCGTTCGAATATCACGGGCGTATTCGAGACAAGGAGTTACATGCTGCTCTCCACGCGCGCCATCGCTTGATAGACATTGATGTTGATCCGATCGAAACCCTTAAGAAACTCTCTGATCGCAACGGATGGAACGAGGAAGACGAAATATTGATTCTTCAACTATCAGAAGAAGACGTAACAAATATATTTATGACATTTTCGGGGGAAGATTTTACATCAATAATATCTACCTATCGTTCCTTTTTTACAATAATGAACCCGTCGCCGAATATCACAGAGATTTGCAGGCGAGCTAAGATTGCATTAAACAAAGTCGTTGCTAGCAGCAATCTGAATAAAATAAGGGTGAAGAGCCTTTTTCATGGTATTGATATTTAAGAATATGTACACCTTTCGCTCAGTTTAAGAAGCTGTACAGATAGGTACCCCGGTCATGCACCTCATGCCCACGTGAGGTTTGGGCACGATTAGGCATTGCTTCACGATCGCTCGGGGAGATTAAGGAGCTAATAGACCGAAGCCCGAGACACACGCTGTTCACGGGCGATGGCCGTTCCACCCAGACCAGACGCCGCAAGCACCTTCACACGTTCCGCATCAATCGTTGGTTTGCGACTCTTGAATGCTCTTTCGATCTCGACCTTGGCATACTCTCAGCCCGACGCTCACGGTGATTAATAAGCGGTATTCCCTCTATTGATTCGATAGAACTGCATCCGGGAACAGTCGATGGCTTTTGCAATCGCCGCCGGGCCATCACCGGCCGCCTCCATTCCGATAGCCCCACATGAAAGTGATGCGCTCCGCGTTTAAGGGCGCATTTTGCTCGGGATTGAATCGCATCCGTATACGCGATGCATATGGTAAAGTTTAGGTCGCGCGCTAGCTTAATCTTCGGCGTGTTTATCCGCGTCAAAGAAGCCTTGTGAGGAAACGCTAGATGCGCAAAACTATTATCTCTGCCGCGGCTCTGGTCGCGGTTTCTATTACTCCTGTTTTCGCACTGGAAGTGACGAAGACCACCATGGTCGCGGCTTCACCCGATGCGGTGTGGAAGACCATCGGCGGCTTCTGTGGGATCGGTGGTTGGCACCCGGTCGTTGAGACGTGCGCTTTGTCTAAGAACGGCGGAAAAGATCAACGGACCCTTCACCTCAAGGGTGGTGGACTTCTCGTCGAGCAAGAACAAGCCCGCGACGATAAAAAGATGAGCTACACCTACACAATCGTATCGGGACCTTTGCCGGTCGAGGACTACAAGTCCACTATCATGGTCGAGAAGGATGGTGGCGGCTCCAAGATCACCTGGACCGGCAGCTTCAAGGCCAAGGGAGCACCCGACGATAAGGCGAAGGAAGCCATCGGTGGTGTTTACGATGCCGGCTTGAAGGGCATTGCCACCAAGGCGAAGTGAGAAGTGAGCCGAAGCGAGGGGCTAACACGACCCCTCGCTTCGGACTAGCCGTTCCTCTGAGCGACGCCTACGGCGACGGGGTGACGGTCTCGCTTCCGATAATCCGGTAGACTTGCATGCGGGAACAGCCGAGAGCCTTTGCGATCGCCGCAGGACCGGAGCCAGCGGCCCTCATCGCAAGAACCTTGTCACGGTCGAGGCGCTTCGTTCCGCCCTTGTAGACGCCCTTCGCCTTAGCGGCCTCGATTCCCTCGCGCTGACGCTCAAGAATGAACCGCCTCTCCATCTGACTCACCATTCCAAGGACCGTCAGAACGATGCGCCCGCTCTCCCCTCGGGTGGATACGTGAGGATCAAGGACAGTGAGAAATGCGCCACGCTCATCGAGCTCGTGGACGATGTTGAGAACGTCGCGGGTGTCTCGGCCAAGGCGATCCGCACGAACCACAACCAGCTCGTCGTTTTCACGGATGAAATCGAGGATCGCCGCCAGTTCGGTGCGCCCTTCCCGTGATGCGCCTGACACCTTTTCGGAACGGATCGGTTGACACCCTTCGGCCTTAAGCCGTGCGATCTGAATATCGAGGCTTTGGTCTTCTGCACTGCATCTCGCGTAACCGATCCTCGCCAAATGTCACCTCCGGGTCTAGACCCAGGGACTATGCCGTAACATCACAGCTAAGGCAAGCCTGATGTTACGCTTGCGCTTAGGGAATGATCGGGCGCCTGTTACGTCACTCCACGGTGCACCCTGATGGAGCGCCTGCCTTAAGGTCGCTCCCCATCGTGACGCTCGTGCTTGATTCGGTTTGACCGACGAAACGACAATGCCATCGAGGGGGAGGGTGTCTCGTCTAACCGTCTCGCTTGAGTTTACCCAAGAAACACGCATTCGAAGTGCGGTCGGGTAGGACGAGCAACAATATCAACAGAGCTTGGGTCTGCGATTTTCGGCGCCTCCAAAATCCAAGTCAGACGTAATGATATGTGCACTAGACCGGGAAGCTGTTAGGTTGTGATGCGTGTCTGCAAGGCGCTCTAAATAACAGGCGGCCTAACAAAATGCCGAGCTGGTTAATAGTGATATTCATCGCACTAGGAGGAACTGTCGTGGTTATGGGGAATATATATTATCCCATAATCCGAGAGTCCGAGAAGAAGGCAGCTTTGGCCGATAGTACGGTCGATATGATCAAGCAAGAGCTTGTATTTAATCGAGAATACGCTCTAAATATCAAGCAAAACATCACACCGATTATCACTCTTGTTGAAAAGTTTAGGGTAGGGGCATGGGAGACCGTTTCTCGCGGCACTCTTATTAATAATCTGGATAATGAAAATACGAAACGGCTACTTGAGATATACCGGTTAACCTACGATCTAAACGATACCAATGCCAACTTTATTGATACACTGATCGGTCTTCGGGCGGCATTGGGGAATGTTGAAAGTGCAAGAGCAATCTTTTTCAAGAAAATCAATGCTGATATCGATAGGCTTCTCGTAAATCTCGTCGAGCTTGGTAACCATAATCCGAAGTTGGTTGTCACGGACGTAGGGGCTCCAGCCCAAGCGCCAGTTGCCTCGCCCTCGTTTCCGAAACCTGCGCCTGATCTGAAGCCAGCCGATGCAACAGCTAAACAACCGACCTTGGAAAGGGCCGCTCCGAACTCCCAACAACCACAAGCTCATTGAGGATGAAGTTAAATCGGTCACAGCCCTGTCACAGCGAATGCCCGAAAACGATCATTCTTGACGTTTCTCTTTCTTTCTCGAACCAGTGACCAATGATGGCCCGTGCATCTCTGAGGCGCTGTAAAAATGGTCATTTCCGGATTGTAGAGGGATGGTAGCGCGAGGGTGGCGCATCGGCGCGGGCAGCGTCGAGCATGCCTTCTCAATAGCGCGGGAAGTGAGCCATAGACCGCGCCAGCATAATCAGCGTGGGCGTCTCGTATCGCCGGCCGACTGATGCAACTCTATGACCAGTGATGGCGTCGCGTAGGCGTTCCTCGATACCAGCACCAAACGCACGCGTCTTCCAGGTATGTCGCCACCCGTGGTTCGAAGACAGACACCGATCGAGGCTGACGGTCTCGCGAATCCACTGAGCGATCTTAAGGCCCTGTATCTCAACCGGCGGGGTTCCAAACCCTTTCCGGTGTCGCTTGGGATCATAGAAGAGCGGACCGGGCGACGCCGCTTGAACGAACGCAAGGAAGCCTTGTTCGATCAGGGTAGCGGCCTAGTGGTCGCAATCTGACGGATGGTACCCATGCTCCGGGTCCGAATCGAGGTATTTGTCCAAGTCTTTATGGGGATACCCTTTTTAAGAGAAGGCGTGTTTTCCTTTGGAGGCGAGTATGAGTGAGTATCCCCGTCCAGCGACTTTCAAAGATGTCTTCTTCGGAGCGATCTGGGTTATTCTGGCCGTCTATATCGATGGTATTGCGATCTGGACGTGGCTTTTCTGGCAAGACCAGACCTTCGATCCACCCCGTCTCTTAGCTTTGGTGATGACCGTACCCATGTTTGTGGTTGGCATCGGAACAATCTCCAAGTGGCTTAAGGGAGAATGGTTCGAGGAAATCCCGATGACCGGCCGTAAGGAGGGCAGCCCACCTTCGGATAATACCAACCATCATGGTGGCGGTGATCCTCCACAAAGCTGACCTTCCGCTTTCCTTCCTTCTCAAATGTTCATAATGGGTACCACTGTCATATATCTATCACCAGGGACGGTTGGCTGGTCACCGACGTGGGTCAGCCTACCTTTCACCCATAACGGATCGATCGTTCGTTACCGTCGCCTATGGCCTGTTCCAAAGCGTTGTTGGGGCCTAGGACGCAAGAACGAACCATGAAAATCCGGTCACAAATCTGTCACAGCAAGTGCCCGAAAACCGCTATCACGACCGTCCTTTTCTCCTTCCTTTAACCGGCGAACCATGGTAGCTCGTGCATCCTTAAAACCCTGAAACCAATGGTGATTTCGGATTGTAGGAGGAGCGGGCACGCGAGGGTGGCGCATCGACGGCGCTAGCGTCAATCGTGCCAACCGACGGTTTTGCTGCACGGTTCGAGGACACGCGATGGGTATGAAGACGACGTTCGTGGTCCAGACCTTTGTGGTCAAGCGCAAGCGTCTGGTTCCGGGCGACCGCGAGGTGGCTCCGACCGAGAGCGGCGCGCTGAAGAAGGCGCAGGCCATGGCCGGGCGGATGCCCGGCACCGCGGCGCTGAAGGTGGTGGCCGACGACGAGACCGGGGAATTGGAAAGCGTGACGATCCTCGGGCAGTTCGGCGAGGTGCCGGAGGATTTCGCGGAATCGCTGCAGGGCGGGTGACCGTCGGCCTTCGAGCGGAAAAAGGCGGAGCGGGCCGCCCGGCCCGCTCCGCCTCGACGCGACCGCCTCAGGGCGATCGCGTCAGTCCGATCGTCCGGCGATCACTTGTCGCCGATCACTTGTCGCCGATCACTTGCCGCTGGGAGCTGCGCCGCTGCCGGTGGTGCCGTTGCCGCCGCCGCTGCCGGCGGGCGCGCCGGCGGTGCTGGTCGAGGGGCCGCCGCTCGCGCCGGGGGGCGGCGAGCCGGCGCCCGGGGCCATCGTGCCGGCCGAGCCGCTCATGGTGCCGCCGGTGGATCCCGTCGTGCCCGTGGTGCCGCCGGAGTTCATGGTGCCGCCTGCGGTCGGACCCGCGCCGGGGCTTCCGGTGGTGCCGGTCTGGGCGAAGGCGGTGCCGCCGAGCGGCAGGATCAGGCAGGCGGCGAGGGCAAGAGTCTTGTACGACATCAAGTTTCCTCCGAGTTTCTATGTGTGAGCAACGGCGTCGCGACCGGGTTGTTCAATATCCATGGTCGCGGCCGCCGATCTGAACCGTATCGCCACGGCTCCCGTCCGCCCCCGTGCCGACCCGGGAGCTTCCGCATGGGAGAGCGCAGGAACGACAGCCCCGTCGAACCTCGCCGCGCCGGAGCCCCGCCTCATCCGTGATAGACCGACGCGGCCGCCCCCGCGCGGCGCCGACCGAGAGCCCCGCCGCATGATCGAGCCGAAGCCGGTCTTCGACGACCTCACCGCCTTCCACCTCGCCCGCGGCATCGCGCGCTGGGGCTGGACCGTGGGGGCGCACAGCTACGGCAACCCACGGGTGCTGGAGCCGGAATCGGCACGGCTTCACATCGGGCGCTTCTGCTCGATCGGACCGAACGTCACCATCGCGCTCGGCAACCACCGCACGGACCTCGTGACCACCTACCCGTTCAAGGCGCTCGCGGCCTTCTGGCCGAACGCGGCGGCCGGCGCGCACGACCACGCCACGCGCGGCGACGTCGTGCTCGGCGACGAGGTCTGGCTCGGCGCCAACAGCACGATCCTGTCCGGCGTCACCGTCGGCAGCGGGGCGGTCGTGGGCGCCGGCGCCGTGGTGCGCCGCGACGTGCCGGCCTACGCCATCGTCACCGGCAACCCGGCGACCGTCCTGCGCCATCGCTTCGATGCCGAGACCATCGCGCGGCTGCTGCGCGTGTGCTGGTGGGCCTGGGACGACGCGCGGATCGCCGACCACCTGCCGCTGATCCTCGGCGCCGACATCGAGGCCTTCCTGGCGCGGGCCGAGGCCGTGCCGGACGCGCGCAAGCGGGCGCCCAGGCCGCGCAAACCGAAACCGAAACCCGAGGCGTGAGGTCGGGCGCAGGTGCGCCGTCGCCGTTGCGCGTCGGGGCCGGTTCTCGCTATCCCTCTCGTCATCCCCTTGAGTGCCGGCCTCCCGGCCGCCGCGCCGCGCCGTCGAAGGACCGTATGCCCACCGCACCCACGCCCAGGGACATCCTCGCCACCCTCGTGGCGTTCGACACCACCAGCGCGCTGACGAACCTGCCGCTGATCGACTGGGTCCAGGACTTCGCGGAGAGCCACGGCGCCGCGGTCGAGCGGGTGGTGGACGAGACCGGCGAGAAGGCCGCCCTGTGGATCACGGTCGGGCCGGCCGAGGTGCCGGGCTACGTGCTGTCCGGCCACAGCGACGTGGTGCCGGTGGCGGGCCAGGCCTGGACCCACGACCCGTTCCAGCTCGCCGAGGTCGACGGACGCCTCTACGGCCGCGGCACCTCGGACATGAAGGGCTTTTTGGCCGTCTGCCTCGCGCTCCTGCCGGAGATGGCGGCGGCGCCGCTCGCCCGTCCGCTGCACATCGCGCTGTCCTACGACGAGGAGGTCGGATGCCTCGGCGTGCGCCCCCTGATCGCGCGGATGCGGGATAGGGGGCTCGCGCCGCTCGGGTGCTTCGTCGGCGAGCCGACCGGCATGGAGGTCGTCACCGGGCACAAGGGCAAGCACGCCGCCCGCGTCACCTTCCGCGGCAAGGCCTGTCACTCGGCGCTGGCGCCGTCCGGCGTCAACGCGGTGGAATATGCCGCGCGCTTCATCCTCCACGTCAAGCAGGCGGCCGACGCGCTGGCCGCGTCCGGCGCCCGCGACCCGCTCTACGACGTGCCGCACACGACCGGGCTCAGCAGCGTCGTCCACGGCGGCACCGCGCTCAACATCGTGCCCGATCTCTGCAGCGTCGACTTCGAGTTCCGGGCCATCGGCGCCGACGACGCCGGTGCGCTCGCCCGCAGCGCGATCGCCTTCGCCACCGAAACGCTCGCTACGGAGATGGCCGGGCGCGACCCGTCCTGCGGCGTCGAGATCGCGCCGCTGATCGACTATCCCGGCCTCGAGACCGCGGTCGATTCCGAGCTGGTGACGCTGGCCAAGCGCCTCGCCGGGCGCAACGGCCACGCCAAGGTCTCGTTCGGCACCGAGGGCGGGCTGTTCCAGGCGCTCGGCGACGTGCCGGCGGTGGTGATCGGCCCCGGCTCGATCGCACGCGCCCACAAGGCCGACGAATTCATCACGCTCGCCGAGCTCGACGCCTGCGCCGCCTTCGTGCGCCGGCTGATCGCCGACAGCCGCGCGGGGTGAGGCCGGTCGACCCGGCACGGGGCGGCCCTATCTATCGAAGTCGAACCGCCGCTTCCGGTGGGGACGCAGGTCCCCTCTCCCGTTCGGGAGAGGGGCAGGGTGAGGGGCGAGCCCTCTCCGGATGAACCTGTCCCCTCACCCCAACCCTCTCTCGAACGGGAGAGGGAGCCGGGACGGCGATCCCCACAGGACACCCCATGCGCCAGAACAAGCTCGGCCGGACCGGCCTCTTCGTCTCGGAACTCTGCCTCGGCACGATGACCTTCGGCGGCGGAGAGGGGATGTGGCGGCAGATCGGCGCCCTCGACCAGGCGGAGGCCGAGCGCCTCGTCGGCCGCGCGATCGATGCCGGGATCAACTTCCTCGACACGGCGGACGTCTACGCCGAGGGCCTGTCGGAGCAGATCACCGGCCAGGCCCTGAAGAACCTGAAGGTGCCGCGCGAGAACGTGGTGGTCGCGACCAAGGCCTACGGGCCGACCGGCACGGGTGCGAATTCCCGCGGCGCTTCGCGGGTGCACCTGCTCGATGCGGTGAAGGCGAGCCTGAAGCGGCTGCAGCTCGACCACATCGACCTCTACCAGATCCACGGCTTCGATCCGGCGACGCCGATCGAGGAGACGGTGCGGGCCCTCGACATCCTCGTGCAGCACGGCCACGTCCGCTACGTCGGCGTCTCGAACTGGGCGGCGTGGCAGATCGTGAAGGCGCTCGGCATCTCCGAGCGCGAGGGGCTGGCCCGCTTCGAGAGCCTGCAGGCCTACTACACGCTGGCCGGCCGCGACCTCGAGCGCGAGATCGTGCCGATGCTCGAGAGCGAGCGCCTCGGCCTGATGGTCTGGAGCCCGCTCGCCGGCGGCCTGCTCTCGGGCAAGTATTCCGGAGACGCGAACGGAGACGGCCGCCGCGCCGCGTTCGACTTCCCGCCGGTGGAGCGCAGCCGCGCCGAATCCTGCATCGACGCGATGCGGCCGATGGCGGCCGCCCGGAACGTGTCGATCGCACAGATCGCGCTGGCGTGGCTGCTGCACCGGCGCGTGGTGTCGAGCGTCATCGTCGGCGCCAAGCGCCTCGACCAGCTCGACGACAACATCGCCGCGACGCAGGTGGACCTGAGCGAGGCCGAGCTCGACGCCCTCGACGCGGTGAGCGTGCTGCCGCGCGAGTACCCGGGCTGGATGTTCGAGACCCAAGGCGCGCGGGCGAAGCAGCTCGCCGAGGCCGGGCGCAAGAACGCCCGATGACGACGAAGCCGGCGTGACGGACCCGAGGTGACGCGATCCGCCCGCCCGCGATCGCTTGCGGGTGGCCGCCATTGCCACGGCGGGGGTCGAGGCCTAGCTCGTGCCTGCCCCCAAGAGGGTCGGCGCCGGGTCCTCCGGCGCGCGCCGCCATTTCGTCGGAGACGCCCATCATGATCCGGACCCTCGCTCTGCCCGTCCTCGCGCTCGTCGCCGGCACGGTGCCGGGCTACGCCATCGACGTCGCGAAGACCGCCACCGTCGCCACCCCGCCCGCCAAGGTCTGGCAGACCATCGGCGACTTCTGCGGCATCGGCGACTGGCACCCGGCGGTCGAGAAGTGCGCGCCCTCCGAGAAGGACGGCATGAAGGTCCGCACCCTCTCGCTCAAGGGCGGCGGCACGCTGGTCGAGGAGCAGGTCTCCCGCGACGACAAGGTGATGAGCTACACCTACACGATCCTGTCCG
The DNA here is from genome assembly GCF_008040045.1 of Methylobacterium sp. WL8. Lineage (NCBI taxonomy): Bacteria > Pseudomonadati > Pseudomonadota > Alphaproteobacteria > Hyphomicrobiales > Methylobacteriaceae > Methylobacterium > Methylobacterium sp. WL8. The sequence continues at coordinate 25,653 of NZ_VRVF01000056.1, forward strand.
GCCCGCTGCCGGTCTCCGACTACAAGTCGACCCTCTCGGTCGCCCCGGACGGCACCGGCTCGAAGCTGAGCTGGACCGGCACCTTCAACGCTAAGGGCGCCCCGGACACCGTCGCCACCGACGCGATCTCCGGCATCTACGAGTCGGGCCTGAAGGCCATCGCCGACAAGGCGAAGTAAGCCGGCGAAACAAGATCTGCTCGGGCTTCCCCTCTCCCCGCTCGCGGGGAGAGGCCCGCAGGCACCTTGTCGTGCCTGCGGGAAGCGGAGGCGAAGCCGAAGCGGCGGTGAGGGGGAGCGAACGGACGAGCCTCTCTCGTCGAAGCCCCCTCACCGTCGGCTGCCGCCTCGCCGCGCCGACGACGGGGTCGTCGCGGCCCTCTCCCCGCGTGCGGGGAGAGGGGGACGCACGTCCACTGGGCGATCCACGGACGCACTGGCGGATCGCATCGAACGATTGACCGGCCGGCGGCGCGGGCTCAAAAACCGTCCGGCGCACGCTGCGCCGTATCAGGGAAAGCCGCCCGTGCCGACCAAGATCTCTGGATTTTCGCTCGCCGCCCTCCTCGTCGCCGGCGCGCTCGCCGGCTGCCAGCAGAAGGCCGCGGCGCCCGCAATCGTCGCGGCGGCGGCGCCCGCGCCCGTGGTTCTGCCGCAGGGCTCCGGCTGCGGCCCGGCGATCGGCCGGACGCAAGCCGTGGTCGACAGCGACGTCGCCACGGGCAACCTCAACAAGCCGGTCGGGGACCGGTTCAGCGCGGACCTCGCCCACGCCTCGGCGGCCTGCGCCGCCGGCCGCGACGGCGAGGCCTTGCACCTGCTCGCCGCCGCCAAGAGCCGCTACGGCTATCCGTAGGCTCGCGACGCGGGGTCGGCGTTGAATCGGCCTGGTCCCGAACGGCGAAAGGCGCCCCGCCGTGGCGGAGCGCCTTCCTGGATGCAGACCTGAAAGCCGACGGGCGTGGAGCCCGCCGTCCTACCGATGGCTCAGCGGCCGCCGCTGCTGCCGGTCGAGCCGATGCGCGATGGCTGGCCCGCGTTGCCGGCGGCGGCCGAGTCGGTGGCGATGCCGTCGGCGGCCCGGCCGGTCGGCGAGTAGGTGGCGGCGGCGTCCCCGCCGGTCGAATTGGTCTGACGCGTCACGACGCCCGGCGCGCCGGGCGGCACGATCACGGTGGTGCTCGTCGGCGTCTCGATCATCTGGGCGAGGGCGGGGCTGGCGAGGCCGAGGGCGAGCGCCGCGGCGAGGACGAGTCTGGTCATGGTCGGGCCTGAAATGGAGGTCGGGACGCGAACGCCCCCGAGCCTCCACAACGTGGCTTGCGCGCAATCGATCCCCGGCCCGCGGCGATGGGCGCCATGCCGCACGAGGCGGGCTTGGCGCGGGGCCACGCAAGACCGCGTCAGATCGCGAAAGACCGCGTCAGATCACGAAGAGCGGGTTCAGGCCCGACTTGCGAAACCCTTCCTCGACGATCTTGAGGTCGAGGCCGTAGGAGGCGACGTCGTCGGCCACCGGTTCGAGCACGGGGTCGCGGTGCTGGTGCAGGTGCTTGATGTAGCTGTGGCAGGTGCCGCAGGTCTCGACCTGGATGTCCTTCGAGACCTCGTCGAGGCTCTGGTAGCTGATCGCCTCGCCCGAGCCGCAGGCGGTGCAGCGGATGCGAACGTGGTTCCACTGGCTGCCGCAGAGCGAGCAGGCGAGGTAGCGCGCCTTGTCGGCGGGAGTCCAGGCGACGATCAGGCTCGCCACCGGCGCCCCGCCGCAACACGGGCAGACGCCGTCGGCCACCGCCTTGAGGGCGGTGCGGTCGAGGCCGGCGGCGGCCTCCGACAGGCAGACCTGGAGGGCGGCCGCGACGAACACGCATTCGGCCATGCGCGCCACCGGGAACGCGCCCTCGAACACCTGTATGCCGAGGTCGAGGCGCTCGTCCGCGCTGGCCGCACGGAGCGCCGCCACCGCGTCGTGGGCGGCCTGCGGCGCCGGGCCGAGGTCGAGGGCGTCGAGCAGCGCGTCGAGGCAGGCGGGGAAGGCGTCGGGCGCCTCGAGGGTGTGCCGGGAGATCGGCGGCATGCCGTGCTCGAGCCGCATCGCCACGTCGGGATGGGGCTCGGCGGGCGGGACGCCCCGCGCAGCGCGAGAGGCTTGAACCGCGGCTTGCGCCGTGGCGATGCGGGCGAGCAGGTCGAGGTAGCCGCCCATCGGGTGGTCGGGCGCGAGGCGCTGCAGGCGCAGGGCGCGGTTCGCGAACAGGTCGGCGGGGACGGGGAGCTGGACGAAAGGCACCGAGCCGGCGATGCCGATCCGGTCCGGATCGGGCTGCAACTCGTGGAGCTTGGGGCGTTTCGGGGCCTGGGCGGCTTCGTCGCCCGCGGGATTTTGCCCCGCGGGCTCGGCCGCGGGGGTGCGCTTGAAGAAACGGGCCAAGGCGTCAGTGCCCGCGCTTGTCGGTGGAGCCGCGCTGGCGCTTGCCGCCGGCGATCTGCCGGAACCACTTGCGATGGTGGCGATAGGCCCAGCCGCCGGTGACGGTGCCGCGCACCATCGCCCGGCCGGTGCCGCGCACCCAGATGCCGGCATAGATGTGCACGACGATGATCGCGATTGCGATGACCGCGGCCAGTGAATGCGCCAGCAGCGCCCAGCGCTTCGTCTCGATGACGGTGTAGGTGTAGAAATACTGGTCCCAGATCACCAGGCCGGTGACGAACATGATCCCGATCAGGGCGGTCTGACCCCAGAACACGCCCTTCTGGCCGGCATTGTACTTGCCGAGCTCGGGCAGCCGGTCCTCGCGGTTGGTCACCACGTCGCCGATCTTCATCGACCAGGCGACGTCGTCCTTGTTGGGGATGTTGAGCTTCCAGAACCGCAGGAACAGCAGCGCGAAGCTGACGGCCAGCGCCACGCCGAACCACGGGTGGATCGCCCGCGTCGCCTGGCCGCCGCCGAAGATGCCGGTGAGCGAGAACAGGTAGGGCGTGAACATCGCCAGGCCCGAGAGGGTCAGCAGGGTGAACAGGATCGCGGTGATCCAGTGGTTGACCCGCTGCAGACCGGTGTAGCGCGGGACGTACAGCACCTCGGGCGCCTCGTGCACCTCACGCAGGGGGCGCGCGTCGCCGTCTCGGATGTCGGTGTGAACGGTCATCGAATCTGCTTCTCTCGAATGGCGGCACGAAACGGAGCCGGGACGCGGGCGGTCGCCGCGCCCGCGGCCACCGATGCGTCCCGGCGATCTCGACCCGAGGCGGCGGCGAATGTGCGCCGCCTCGATTCCGTCAGTGCGGCCGGTTCTCGCCGCCCTCGGCGCCACGGCGTTTCTCGTGGTCGTACTCGATCGCCTCTTCCTCTTCCTCGGCGACGACCTCGTTCGGCCCCGCCGTGACGTAGTGGAAGAAGCCGGCGACCGCAGCGAAGCCCATCGCGGCGAGCCCGAACACCTTGGCGCCGCCCTTCCAGAAGGCGACCAGCGGCGAGATCTTCGGGTCGAGCGGCAGGCCGGCATAGAGCTGCGGCTTGTCGGCGTGGTGGAGCACGTACATCACGTGCGTGCCGCCGACGCCGGCCGGGTCGTACAGGCCGGCATGCTCGAAGCCGCGCGACTTGAGGTCGATCACGCGGGTCTGCGCCTGCTCGATCATCGCGGCCTTGGTGCCGAACATGATCGAGCCGGTGGGGCACGCCTTGGCGCAGGCGGGCGCTTGGCCGACGGCCACGCGGTCCGAGCACAGCGTGCACTTGTACGCCTTGTGGTCCTTCTCGGAGATGCGCGGGATGTTGAACGGGCAGCCCTTCACGCAGTAGCCGCAGCCGATGCAGTTCTCCTCGATGAAGTCGACGATGCCGTTGGAGTACTGCACGATCGCGCCCGGGGACGGGCACGCCTTGAGGCAGCCCGGATCGGTGCAGTGCATGCAGCCGTCCTTGCGGATCAGCCATTCGAGGTTGTTGGTCGCCTCGTTCTCGTATTCCGTGAACCGCATCAGGGTCCACGTCTTCGGCGTGAGGTCGTGCGGGTTGTCGTAGACGCCGACGTTGACGCCGACGTCGTCCCGCAGGTCGTTCCACTCCTCGCAGGCCGACTGGCAGGCCTTGCAGCCGATGCACTTCGACACGTCGATGAGTTTGGCGACCTCCATGTGGGAGCGGATGGCCGGCGGCGTCTCCGTGGAGGCGGAGCGCTGCCGGATGTCGAGGGAGCTGTAATCGGCCATTGTCTGATGCTCCCCTTACGCGACCGCGTCCGACGGCGGCGTCGTCGGCTCGATGTTGACGAGCCACGCCTTGAACTCGGGCGTCTCGGTGTTGGCGTCGCCGACCACCGGGGTGAGCGAGTTCGGGTGCCATCCCTTCTTCGTCTGGCCCATGAAGCCCCAATGCTGCGGGATGCCGACCACGTGGACGGCCTTCCCGTCGCACATCAGCGGCTTGATGCGCTTGGTGACGACGGCCTTGGCCTTGAGCGAGCCGCGCTTGGACCAGACCCGGACCCAGCCGCCCTTCACGATGCCCTTCTCCTTCGCGAGCTGCTCGGAGATCTCGACGAAGGCCTCCGGCTGGAGGATCGCGTTGATCCGGGCGTGCTTGGTCCAGCCATGGAAGTGCTCGGTCAGCCGGTAGCTCGTCGCCGCGTAGGGGAACTCTTCCGCGGTGCCGAGGTCGGCCAGGTCGTCCTTGAAGATCCGCGACGCCGGATTGCCCTTCACCCGCGGGAACGGGATGTTGGCCATCGGCGACTCGAACGGCTCGTAGTGCGTCGGGAACGGCCCGTCGCGCATCAGGCCGCGGGTCCACAGGCGGGCGACGCCCTCCTGGTTGAGGATGAACGGGCCGACGCCCTTATCGGGGGCGACGGTGACGCCGTAGTCCGGCACGTCGAAGCCGACCCACTGCTTGCCGTTCCACTCGATGAGCTTCTTCTTCTCCGACCACGGCTTCCCTTCCGGGTCGCACGAGGCGCGGTTGTAGAGCACGCGGCGGTTGGCCGGCCAGGCGAAGGCCCAGTTCGGCGCGATGCCGCGGTCGCCCGGATCCGCGTTGTCGCGGCGGGCCATGGTGTTGCCCTTCTCGGTGTAGCAGCCCGAGTAGATCCAGCAGCCGCAGGCGGTGGTGCCGTCGTCCTTGAGCTGGGCGAAGCCGTCGACCTGGCGGCCGGCGGGCAGGGTCTGCCCGTCGAGGCCCGGCGTCGGGGCGAGCGTGTAGCCGTTCATCTCGCGAGCGAGCTCGGTCGGCGTTGGCTCGTGGGCGATCGCGTAGTTCCAGGTCAGGTTGACGATCGGGTCCGGGAAGGCGCCGCCCTCCTTCTGATACATCTCCTTCATGCGCAGGAAGATGCCCGCCATGATGTCGATGTCGGGCTTGCACTCGCCCGGAGCGTCCTGAGCCTGCCAGTGCCATTGCAGCCAGCGGCTGGAGTTGGAGAGCGAGCCCTCCTCCTCGGCGAACAGCGTGGTCGGCAGCTCGAACACCTCGGTCTGGATCGAGGCGGTGTCCACGTCGTTGTACTCGCCGTGGTTCTCCCAGAACCGCGCGGTCTCGGTCTTGAGCGGGTCCATCACCACGATGAACTTCATCTTGGAGAAGGCTTCCGTCATCTTGGCGCGATTGGGGAACGACATCAGGCAATTGAAGCCCTGGATGAAGTACCCGGTCATCTTGCCTTGCTTCGCCAGCTCGAAGCCGCGCAGCACGTCGTAGGTCGGCACGTCGAGCTTGGGCAGGTAGTCGTAGGCCCAGTCGTTCTCCTTGGTCGCCTTCTCGCCCCACATCGCCTTCTGGAACGAGACGAAGAACTTGTTGTAGTTCTGCCAGTAGCTGGTCTGCCCCGGCCGCAGCGGCTTGAACTCGCGCTTGGACGCGTAGTCCTTGTAGGTCGGCTCCTTCTCGATCGGGATGTTCAGGTAGCCGGGGATGAGGTTGCTCATCAGCCCGAGGTCCGTCAGCCCCTGGATGTTAGAGTGGCCGCGCAAGGCCTGCATGCCGCCACCCAACATGCCGATGTTGCCGAGCAACGTCTGCACGATGCACATCGAGCGGATGTTCTGCGAGCCCTTGGAGTGGTGCGTCCAGCCGAGAGCATAGAGCGAAGCCATCGTCCGGTCGGGCGTCGAGGTCGTGGCGATGAGCTCGCAGACCTTGAGGAAGGTCTCCTGCGGCGAGCCGCAGATCCGCGACACCATCTCGGGCGTGTAGATCGCGACGTGCTTCTTCAGCAGCTGCATGACGCAACGCGGGTGCTGCATCGTCTCGTCGACGACCGCGTACCCGTCGGGACCGATCTCGTAGTCCCAGGTCGACTTGTCGTAGTCGCGCTTCTCGGGATCGTAGCCGGCAAACAGCCCGTCCTGGAAGTCGTAGCCTTCGCGCACGACGTAGCCGGCGTTGGAATATGCCGCGACGTAGCGATGCTGCAGCTTGTCGTTGTCGAGCAGGTACTTGGTCACGCCCGACAGGAACGCGATGTCGGTCCCCTGGCGGATCGGGCAGTATAGGTCGGCCACCGACGCCGTGCGGGTGAAGCGCGGGTCGACGACGATCAGCTTGGCGTTGTTGTGGGCCTTGGCCTCGACCACCCACTTGAAGCCGCAGGGGTGCGCCTCAGCGGCGTTGCCGCCCATGACGGTGATGACGTCCGCGTGCTTGATGTCCATCCAGAGGTTGGTCATCGCACCGCGGCCGAAGGAGGGCGCCAGACTGGCGACCGATGGGCCGTGTCAAACCCTGGCCTGGTTATCGAAGACCAGGGCCCCCATGCTTCGGACCGTCTTGTAGGTGAGCCACGCGGTCTCGTTGGAGGTCGCCGAGGCGCCGAGGAAGCCCATCGTGGTCCAGCGGTTGACCGTGAGGTCGCCGTTCTTGGCCACGAAGTTCTTGTCGCGATCCTCCTTCATCAGCCGGGCGATCCGCTCGAAGGCGAAGTCCCAGGAGACGCGCTTGAACTCCTTGGAGCCGGCCTCGCGGTGCAGCGGGTACTTCGTCCGGGTCTCGGCCTGGATGAAGTCGAGCAGCGCCGAGCCCTTCGGGCAGAGCGTGCCGCGGTTGATCGGGTGGTCGGGGTCGCCCTCGACGTGCATCACCGCAGAGCGGGCGTTCTTCGACTTGTCGCCGAGGCTGTAGAGGATGACGCCGCAGGCCACCGAACAGTAGGGGCAGGTGTTACGGGTCTCGCGCATCTGCGCGAGCTTGAAGGGGCGGACCGCCGCCGCCATCGCCGGCTCGAGGCCGCCGAAGCCGAGGGCGCCGAGGGAGCCACCCGCGAGGGTGATGGCGCCACCCTTCAGCAGGCCGCGCCGTGAGACCTGAATCGTCATCCGAGTATCCCGATCAGAGCTGGACTAATTCCAGCATGCTTCCCAGGATTGCCGGCCCGAGGCAAGTGCGGTTCCGTGACACAGATCGGGCGGATATCGCGCTGCAATACGCACGATTTACCAGCTCGTTCAATCCGCTAGCGGAAACCGGAATTATTTCGACGGAATGGCCGGGTTCTGTCCTGACGGCCCCGGGGTGCGGTGGTCGAGGGGTGCCTGCGGCTCGGTGCCCGAGGAGGAGCCGGTGTCGGCGCCCGGCACCTTCCGCTCCCGGTTCTCCGCCGTGGAGTTGCCGCCCGGGTTGGGCGCATCCTTGGCCGCTGATTCCTCGCGCGGCACGGGGGCCTGGCTCCAGCCGTCGTTGGCGCTGCGGCTCTTGTCGCCCATCGCGTCGACGCCCTTGATGTCGCCGGGCTTGGTCTGGGCGTGGCCGGGGGTGCAGGCGAGCGCGAGCGCCAGGGCTGCGGCTGCTGAGAGG
>NZ_VRVF01000057.1:0-32772 GCF_008040045.1 Methylobacterium sp. WL8
GGCCCTGCGCCGATCCCTCGACATCCGCAGGCAGGCGCGGACCGCACGAACCCGCTTCCGCCGCGATCCCGACGCCTACCTCACCGCCCTCGAACAACAGGCCCAACAGCCAATTCTGCCGTCCTAGAAAAAAAGTTCGGTTTCAAACTGAGACACTATCAGCCAACGGCAGCTCTGGATTCCGAGCTCGCCGTCGGCGCCGCGGAATGACAGGGTCGGGGCCGCTTACCCGGCATCGGACACCCTGCCCCTACACCACCACCGTGATCGCCTGCGCCGCCCGCGTCAGGCCGGTGTAGAGCCACCGTGCCCGGTGCTCGCGGAAGGCGAACGATTCGTCGAACAGCACCACCTTGTCCCACTGCGAGCCTTGCGCTTTGTGCACGGTGAGCGCGTAGCCGTAGGTGAACTCGTCGGTCTCGCGGCGCAGGAACGCCGGGATCTCCTCCTCGGACCCGGAGATCACGGCGCGTAAAACCTTGATGTCGACGGCGCGCTTGCGCGTGCCCCCGTCGTCCTCGGGCACCACGTCGAGGCGGATCGTGTCGGGGCGGGGCGGGGCGCGCAGGGCCTGCACGGTCCAGGTCGAGCCGTTGAGCAGGCCCTTGGTGCGGTCGTTGCGCAGGCAGACCAGCTTCTCGCCCACCGCCGGCATCGGGTCGACGTGGCCGGCGAGCTCCCGCAGCCGCCCGTTGTAGAGCCGGCGGGTCTTGTTCATGCCCACCAGCACCTGGTCGCAATCGAGCACCTGGGTCGGGTCGATCGACCGGCGCGAGACCACGCGGCTGGCGCCGTACGCGCCGAGCTCGAGTCGGCCGCCCTCGCGCACCGTCATCGCCATGCGGACGATCGGGTCGTCCTTGGCCTGGCGGTGGACCTCGGTGAGCATCACGTCGGGCTCGGCCTCGGTGAAGAAGCCGCCGCCGCGCACCGGCGGGAGCTGGGCCGGGTCGCCGAGCACCAGCACCGGCTTGTCGAACGACAGCAGGTCGTGGCCGAGGTCGGAGTCGACCATCGAGCACTCGTCGATGACGATGAGGTCGGCCTTGGCCGCCGGCCCGGCGCGGTTGAGGGAGAAGGCGGGGCCGCCCTCTTCCGTCTCCTTGGTGCGGTAGATCAGCGAGTGGATCGTCGCGGCGTCCGCGCAGCCCTTCTGCCGCATCACCGAGGCCGCCTTGCCGGTGAAGGCGCCGAACACGACGGAGCCCTCGACGTCGTCGGCGATGCGGCGGGCGAGCGTGGTCTTGCCGGTGCCGGCGTAGCCGAACAGCCGGAAGACCTGGGCGGCGCCCTTGTCCTTGCGCCAGGCCGCGATGGCCTTCAGCGCCGCGTCCTGCTGCGGGGCGAAGTGCTTGGGCGTGTGCGAGTGGTTGGGCAAGTGGTCGGGCAAGTGGTTGGATAGGTCCTCGTGCAAGGGCTTGTGCTTGTGCGCGTCCTCGGCGCGGTCGTCGCTCACGGCCAGCGCACGGTGGGCGGCAGCGAGGACAGGATCGAGGCGACGTTCCCGCCGGTCTTCAGGCCGAAGATCGTGCCGCGGTCGTGCAGCAGGTTGAACTCGACGTAGCGCCCGCGCCGCACCTGCTGCTCCAGCCGGTCCTCCTCGGTCCACGGCGTCGCGACGTTGCGCCGGACGATCTCGGGATAGGCCGCGAGGAAGGCGCCGCCGACGTCGCGGGTGTAGGCGAGGTCGGCCTGCGGGTCGCCGGTCCAGTGGTAGTCGTAGAAGATCCCGCCGACGCCGCGGGGCTCCTTGCGGTGCGGCAGGTAGAAGTACTCCTCGCACCACCGCTTGTACCTGTCGTAATCCGCAGCAGGAGCGTGGGCATCGCACGCCGCCTTGAGGCAGGAGTGGAAGTGCTGCGTGTCGGGGTCGTCCTGCGTGCGCCGGCGCTCCAGCACGGGGGTGAGGTCGGCGCCGCCGCCGAACCACGTCTTCGTGGTCACCACGAAGCGGGTGTTCATGTGCACCGTCGGCACGTTCGGGTTCCACGGATGCGCGATCAGCGAGATGCCGGTGGCGAAGAAGCGCGGGTCCTCGGCGGCCCCCGGCATCTGCGCGCGGAATTCCGGCGCGAACTCGCCGTGGACCGCCGAGACGTGGACGCCTGCCTTCTCGAACACCCGGCCGTGCAGCATCGCCATGGTGCCGCCGCCGCCCGGGAGGCCGGTGTGGTCGGTGCGCTCCCAGGGGGTCTTCTTGAAGGTCTGCGCAGCGTCCGGCGCGTCCGGGTGGAAGGGGCCGCTCGCGTCGGCCTCCAGCGTTTCGAGCGCGGCGACGATGCGGTCGCGCAGCGTCGTGAACCACGCGGTCGCCTCGGCCTTGAGCGCCGTGATGTCGGCCTCGGGCAGACGGGGGAGGGCGGGTGTGTCCGGCATCGTCATGGAGGCGGATGTCCCATTCCGCTCACCCGCCGTCAATTCACCGACGGCGAAACCGGGCCGCACCCCTCGCTTGACTTCGAGCACGCTCGAAGTCGTAGCCTCCAGAACATCGTGCCGAGGGCCAAAGGGTCCCAGGAGCACGGGGTGCATGCGGATCGGCGAACTCGCGCGACGCTCTCGGCTGACGGGCCACACCATCCGCTACTACGAGCGGATCGGGCTGCTGCCGTTCGTTGGCCGCGATGCCTCCGGGCATCGGGACTACGACGCGTCGATCCTGACCTGGATCGGCTTCCTCGACCGCCTCAAGACCACCGGCATGCCGATCCGGACGATGCTCGAATACGCGGCCCTGCGGCAGGCCAGACCGGCGACGGCCCCGGACCGCAGGCTGCTGCTCGAACGGCATCGCGTGCAGGTCCGCGCGCACGTCGCCGCGTTGCGGGAGGCCCTGACGGTCCTGGACACGAAGATCGCCGGCTATGCCGACACCACCGAAGGGATGAACGATGACGACGGACCAGCAGAACCCGACGACGGAAAGCCGCTACGCGCGCGGCGCCCGCGCGCTCGCTGAGATCGACGGGAAGGGCGGGGAGCACGTGGTGGCGGCGCTCGCCGACATCGCGCCGGACTTCGCCCGCTACCTGATCGAGTTCCCGTTCGGCGACATATACAGCCGCCCCGGCCTCGACCTGCGGTCGCGCGAGATCGCCACGATCGCGGCGCTGACCACGCTGGGCAACGCCGCCCCGCAACTGAAGGTGCACATCGCGGCGGGGCTGAACGTCGGCCTGTCTCGCGACGAGATCGTCGAGACCATCATGCAGATGGCGGTCTATGCCGGCTTCCCGGCCGCCCTCAACGGCCTGTTCGCCGCCAAGGAGGTCTTCGCGGCGCGCGCGACGGCCTGAAGCCGACCGCGCGCCGCGACCACCGGATGCGGTGGGGTTCGCGATCAGCCGATCTGCTGGCTCTGGGCGCCGCTGTCGGGGCGTGCCGGGCCGAGCACCGGCTCCTGGCCCATCGGCGCGTTCTGGACGACGTTGTAGACGCCCTTGCCGTCGAGCGACGGGCCGCTGGTCCAGCGCCCCTCGGGGGCCGGGGAGCCTTCGACGCCGGTGGCGAAGAAGCTGTAATTGTACTTCTGGTGCTCCTCGCTCTGCGGGAAGCTGTTCGGGATCGGCAGCGAGCCCTCGTAGCCCCCCAGCTCCTCGATCACCGCGAGCCATTGCTGCTGGTGCATCGTGTCGCGTGCGATGAGGAAGCTCCACATGTCCTTCATGCCGGGATCGTTGGTCGCGTTCGACAGCCGGACCGCGAGCACCCGCCCCGTCGTCTCGGCGGCGACGTTGCAGTACATGTCGGCAGCGAGGTTCCCGCTCGCGTAGACGTGGCTCATGTCGAAGGGCACGCCCTCGCAATTAGCCGGGAAGGCGGCCATGCCGGTCGAGAGTAGGTGCCGGTGCAGCATGCCCTCGACCACGTGGCGCGGGTTCTCTCCGCCCATGACGGCGCCGACCACCTTGTCGGCGACGCCCGCTTCCTGAAGCTTGGTCGGCGCGTTCTCGAGGTTCATCGCGACGGCGGTCGCCAGCATCTCGATATGGCCCATCTCCTCGGTCGCCGTGTTGAGGAGCATGTCCCGATACTTCGTCGTCGGCCCGCGGGAGCCCCACGCCTGGAAGAAGTACTGCATGCAGACGCGGATCTCGCCCTCGATGCCGCCGATGGCCTGCTGCAGCATGCGCGCGTAGACCGGGTCCGGGCTCTCGACCTTGACAGGATACTGGAGCCGCTTGTCGACATAGAACATATGTTATTTCCTTCGTGGAAAGTTGAGTGAACGACAAGCAAAGATGATCCCGCGCCTCTCGACGCGAAGTTCGCTCGTCTTACCCCCTGAAACCTTGGTTTTCTGAATCGGTTCACGCCGTCACGGCAGAAATATCCTCCGCCGCCCCGCGTCTCTCGCCTGCTTCACCTGCCTGCGCGGGCCGCAGGAGACCGTTCGCCCTCTGGAGGTGCGGCGGGCATCGCGTGCGGTTCAGGGCGTGAGACCAGCCCTTAGGACGACCCCTTGCGCGGTCCCTTGCCCGGCTCCTTGCCGGATCGCCTCGCCGCAGATCATCGCCGCGGCCACGGCGACGTTGAGCGAGCGCATGCCCTCTCGGATCGGCACCACCACCCGCGCGTCGGCCGCCGCGTGGACCGCCCCGGGGACGCCGGCCGATTCGCGCCCCATCAGGACGCAGTCGCCGTCGCGGAAGGCGAAGTCCGTGTAGGGCAAGGCGCCCGCGGTGGTGGCGAGCACCAGGCGGATGCCCTCCTGCACGCGCCACGCCGAGAACGCCGCCCAGGAGCGGTGCCGGGTGATCGCGACGTGGTCGAGGTAGTCCAGCCCCGAGCGGCGCAGGTGCCGGTCGGACACGTCGAAGCCCGCCGGCTCGATGATCTCGACGGCGAGCCCGAGGCAGGCCGCCATGCGCAGCAGCGTGCCGGTGTTCTGTGGGATGTCGGGCTGGTAGAGCGCGAGGCGGAGCATGGCCAAAGGGGATATCCGCTCCGGCCCCGCCGACCAATCCGCCTCGGCGAGGCTGGCCGACCGGCGCCCGCGCATGGCAGCCCCGACGCGCTGCGGCATCGCCTCCCGCTTGGCCGGGACCGCGGCGCGCTTACATGAGGATCACGCCTCCCCGACGCAAAGCACCCGCAAAACCATGTTCCTCGACTGGCTCGAGCGCCGCATCGACCCGTTCGCGCCCTTCGACGCGGAGCGGATGCCGCCCAGCACCGTGCTGGGCTTCGCCGCGTTCTACCTGCGGCCGATGCGGGCCGCCCTCGCCGCCCTGTTCGTCATCGCTGTGGTGGCGGGCACGGTCGAGGCCTCGCTCTACCTGCTGATGCGCTGGTTCATCGACCTGATGAACGGCGCCGACCGCACGACCCTGCTGCAGGAGCACGGGCTCGGGCTGGCGCTCGCCGCCCTGTTCCTCGTGGTCGTGCGCCCGATCACGATCTGGCTGCACGAGGTCGCCTCGAACCAGCTCATCGTGCCGCAGACCACCAACCAGGTCCGCTGGCGCACCCACCTTTATACCCTCGGCCACTCGCTCTCGTACTTCCAGGGCGACTTCGCCGGCCGCCTTGCCAACCGCATCGTGCAGGTCGGCCCGGCGGTGCGCGAGATCGCGGTCGTGTTCATCGACACCTTGCTCTACGTGGCGATCTACGCGATCACCGCGGTCGGGCTGTTCTCGTCGATCTCGGTGTGGCTGGCCCTACCGGTCGTCGTCTGGATCGCGGCCTACGCCGCGCTGACGGCGTGGTTCGTGCCCCGCGCCCGAGAACGGTCGCACCGCACCGCCGAGACCCGCTCGGCGCTGGTCGGCCGCGTGGTCGACAGCTACACCAACATCCTCACCGTCAAGCTCTTCGCCCGCGACCGCGAGGAGCGCGCCGCCGTGCGCGAGGCGATCGACAGCAACACTCGGACCTACCTGCACCAGTTCCGGCTGGTGACGCTGACGACGACCCTGCTCGGCATCCTCAACAGCGCCCTGCTGCTGGCCACCGGCAGCCTGTGCCTCGTGCTGTGGCAGCGCGGCGGCATGACGACGGGGGAGGCCGCCGCCGGCCTCGCCCTGGTGCTGCGCCTGCTCGCGATGTCGGGCTGGGTCATGCAAACCGTGCGCGGCGTGTTCGAGAACGTCGGCGTGATCCAGGAGAGCATGCAGACGATCAGCCGTCCGCACGGGCTCGTCGATGCGCCCGACGCCGCCGTGCTGAAGGTCGCGGGCGGCGACATCCGCTTCGAGAACGTCGGCTTCCATTACGGGCGTGGCGACGCCAACGTGATCGAGAACCTGTCGCTCCACATCCGGGCCGGCGAGAAGGTCGGCCTCGTCGGCGTCAGCGGCGCGGGCAAGACCACGATCACCTCGCTCTTGCTGCGCCTGCACGACGTCGAGAGCGGCCGCATCACCGTCGACGGCCAGGACATCGCGCGCGTCACGCAGGATTCGCTGCGCGGCGCCATCGCCATGGTCAGCCAGGACACCTCGTTGCTGCACCGCTCGATCCGCGACAACATCGCCTACGGCCGCCCCGACGCGACCATGGACGCGGTCGCCCGCGCCGCCGAGCTGGCGCATGCCGACGCCTTCATCCACGACCTCGTCGATCACAAGGGCCGGCGCGGCTACGACGCCCAGGTCGGCGAGCGTGGGGTGAAGCTCTCGGGCGGCCAGCGCCAGCGCATCGCCATCGCCCGGGTGATCCTCAAGGACGCTCCCGTGCTGATCCTCGACGAGGCGACGTCGGCGCTGGATTCCGAGGTCGAGGCGGCGATCCAGGAGAGCCTCGACACCCTGATGCAGGGCAAGACCGTGCTCGCCATCGCCCACCGGCTCTCGACCATCGCGGCGCTCGACCGCCTCGTGGTCATCGACGAGGGCCGCATCGTGGAGGAAGGGACGCATGCCGAGCTGATCGGCCAGGGCGGTCTCTACGCCCGCCTGTGGGAGCGGCAATCGGGCGGCTTCCTGCCCGACCGGGCGCCCAAACCCGAGGCCCGTCAGATTTCCGACGCGTTGCCGGGGTAGGTCTCGTCGATCACGCGCGCTTCCCTCCCCCGCGGCGGGGGAGGGTGGGCCTCGCGTGAGCGAGGGTCGGGAGAGGGGAACCAACCTCTCCGGATACGGTGCTCCCCTCTCCCGACCCGCTTCGCGGGCCACCCTCCCCCGCAGAGGGGGGAGGGAAGGTCGGCTCTGAGCAACGTCCAAATCGAGAGACCAAGACATGCCGGCATTCGGCCTCGCGGCGTCCGCCGTTGAGGGACGGCCCCCGTTTCGCCGGCCCTGGATCACGGAGCTGCGCGCGACGCTCGCGCTCGCCGCCCCCCTCGTCTTTACCAATCTCGCCCAACACGGGCTGATCACCGCCGACACGGTGATGCTCGGGCGACTCGGAGCCTCCGAGCTCGCCGCGGCGACGCTCGCCACCAGCCTGTACTTCATCCTGTTCATCTGCGGCATCGGCCTGACCTCGGCGGTGGCGCCTCTGATCGCGGAGGCGCTCGGGCGCGACCGCACCGATTCGGACGCCGTGCGCCGCATCGTGCGCGCCGGCTTCTGGGCCGCGACCCTCGTCGCGATCCCGCTGATGCTCGGCCTGTGGCACACGCAGGCGTTGCTCGAAGCGATCGGCGAGCCGCCGGCGCTGGCCGAGGCCGCCGGCCGCTACATGCGGGCGCTGCAATGGGCGATGTGGCCGGCTCTGCTGTTCATGGTCATGCGCGGCGCCTTCGCGGCGCTGGAACGCCCGAACTGGCCGCTGGCCGCCAGCCTGTTGGCGTTACCGGTCAACGTCGGCCTCGGGATCTGGCTCGCCTTCGAGGGGCCCGGGCGCCTCGGCATGGGCTTGGTCGGGGTCGGCATCGCCACCACCTGCGCGGCGTCCTTCACGCTCCTCGTGCTCGTCGCGGTGATCCTACGCGACCGCGGCCTGCGACAGTACCGGCTGCTCCATCGGGTCTGGCGCTTCGATGCGGCGCGGCTCTCCGCCCTGTTCCGCCTCGGCCTGCCGATGGCGGGAACAGGCCTGGCCGAGGCCGGGCTGTTCGAGGCGGCGGTGCTCGGCATGGGCCTGTTCGGCGCGGCGCAGCTCGCCGCGCACGCGGTGGCGATCCAGATCGCGGCGCTCTGCTTCATGGTCCCGAACGGGGTCGCGCAGGGCGCCACCGTGCGCATCGGCCTGCGGCACGGTGCGCACGACCGCGCCGGAGTGCGGCTCGCCGGCCGCGTCGCGCTGGGACTCGGCTTCGGCTTCATGCTGGTCTGCGCCAGCCTCCAACTCGGCGCGCCGCGCCTGCTGATCGGGCTGTTCCTCGACGTCGACGCACCCGCCAACGCGTCGGTGATGCCCTACGCGGTGGGCTTCCTCGGCTTCGCGGCCATGTTCGCCGTAGCCGACGGGGTGCAGTCGGTCGCCCTCGGCATGCTGCGCGGCCTGCAGGACACGAAGGTGCCGATGTGGATCGCCGTCGGCGGCTACTGGGGCGTCGGCGTGCCTGCCGGCGCGGCGCTGGCCTGGGGCGCGGGGCTGCAGGGCTACGGGATCTGGCTCGGCTTCTGCGCCGGCCTGTTCGTGGTGGCGGTTCTGCTCACCGCGCGCTGGCGCCGGCTGACCGCCCTACCGCCGGCGCGGTAGGACGACACGATAGGAAGGCCGATCCGTGTCGCGAGGAACGCCGCTCCGTGTCGCCCTACCGCGCAGCTTGGCTTGACTTCGGGCGACGTGCGGTCGCATTGCACAGATTAGAACGATGATGCTCTGGTCCACCCTGCGCGGGCGGCCCGACGCGTCGGGCGTGCCCGGAATTCCATCCGCTCGGGAGCGCTCCACCGACCCGCCCGACGCCACGACACCGGGCGACGGCACACTGGGAGATTGACGACCTTGGCGAACACCTCCGCCGCCGCGTCCACCGGCACAGCCGCCCCGGACGGAACCCGCCGCGACTTCATGTTCCTAGCCACGGGCGCAGGCCTCGCGGTCGGCGTCGGCGCCGTCGCATGGCCCTTCGTCGCCTCGATGGCACCGGACGCCGCGACCATCGCCGCCGGCGCGCCGATCGACGTGGACCTGACCCCGATCACCGACGGCCAGATCGTCAACGTGTTCTGGCGCGGCAAGCTGATCTTCGTCCGCAAGCTCACCGAGAAAGAGGTGACGGACATGAAGGCGATTCCAGAGGGCCAGCTTTCCGATCCGGCCCCCTTCGGCGCGCGGGTCAAGAAGGGCCACGACCAGTGGCTCGTGGTCTACGGCAACTGCACCCACCTCGGCTGCGTGCCGATCGGCCACCAGGGCAACTTCGAGGGCTGGGCCTGCCCCTGCCACGGCTCGCAGTTCGACGCCGTCGGCCGTGTCCGCCGCGGCCCCGCCCCGATCAACCTTCCGATCCCGCCCTACTCCTTCCAGACCGACGCGAAGATCCGCATCGGCGAGGAAGCCAAGGCCGCGGCCTGAGACACGAGGGACATCCCATGAGCGCTCACGCCAACGCCTACGTCCCCAAGAGCCGCGTCGCGAAGTGGTTCGAGGCGCGCCTGCCCATCGTCGGGCTGGTGCATTCCTCGTTCGTCGCCTTCCCGGTGCCGCGCAACCTGAACTACTTCTGGACCTTCGGCGCCATCCTGATGGCGTTCCTCGGCATCCAGATCGTCACCGGCGTCTGGCTCGCCATGCATTACGAGCCCTCGGCGACCCAGGCGTTCAACTCCGTCGAGCACATCATGCGCGATGTGAACTACGGCTGGCTGCTGCGCTACGCACACGCCAACGGCGCTTCGATGTTCTTCGTCGCCGTCTACGTGCACATCTTCCGGGCGCTGTATTACGGGTCGTACAAGGCCCCGCGCGAGGTGCTCTACATCCTCGGCGTGATCATCTATCTCCTGATGATGGCCACCGCCTTCCTCGGCTACACCCTGCCGTGGGGCCAGATGAGCTTCTGGGGCGCCACCGTCATCACCAACATCCTCGCCGCGATCCCCGTGGTCGGCGACACCATCCAGAGCCTGCTCTGGGGCGGCTATTCGGTCGGCAACCCGACGATCAACCGCTTCTTCTCGCTGCACTACCTGCTGCCATGGATGATCGTCGGCGTCGTGGTGCTCCACGTCTGGGCGCTGCACGTCACCGGCCAGAACAACCCGACCGGCATCCCGATCAAGTCCTCGAAGGACGCGGTGCCCTTCACCCCCTACGCCACGATCAAGGACGTGTTCGCCGTGGTGGTGTTCATGATCCTGTTCGCGTGGTTCATCTTCTACCAGCCGAACTACCTCGGCCACGCCGACAACTACGTCCCGGCCAACCCCGCCGTGACCCCGGCCCACATCGTGCCCGAATGGTACTTCCTGCCGTTCTACGCGATCCTGCGCGCGGTGCCCTCGAAGCTCGGCGGCGTCATCCTGATGTTCTCGGCGGTGCTGATCCTGGCGCTCGCGCCCTGGCTCGACACGTCGCGGGTGCGCTCGTGCAACTACCGCCCGATCTATCGCCAGTTCTTCTGGCTGTTCCTCGCGGTCACGGTCATCCTCGGCTGGCTCGGCGCCAAGCCGCCGGAGGGCGGCTACGTCATCGCCTCGCAGATCTGCACCTTCTACTACTTCGCCCACTTCCTTCTCGTCATGCCGATCGTCGGCCTGATCGAGACCCCGAAGGCGCTGCCCGGATCGATCCTGGAGAGCGTCACCGGGCCGGGCAAGCAGGTGAGCGGGTCGGGGATGCCGGCGGGCGCCGCCGCGGCGCCGACCACCAAGGGCTGAGGGCAGGACCGGAACCGACGATGAAACTCTCGAGCCTTCTCGCCGCCTCCCTGCTGGCGCTTTCCCTCGGCGCCCCGCTGGGCTCCTCGGCGGCCTCCGCCGAGGACGCCCACGGCGGCAACCAGCCGCCCCGCCTGAAGTGGAGCTACGCCGGCGTGTTCGGCCGGTTCGACCAGGCCCAGCTCCAGCGCGGCTTCCAGGTCTACAAGGAGGTCTGTTCCGCCTGCCACTCGATGAAGCTCGTGGACTTCCGCAACCTCGCGGAGGAGGGCGGCCCCGACTTCTCGGAGAGCCAGGTCAAGGCGCTGGCCGCGACCTACCAGGTCAAGGACGGCCCCAACGACGCGGGCGAGATGTTCGAGCGGCCCGGCCGCCCGGCCGACAAGTTCCCGCCGCCCTTCCCGAACGACCAGGCGGCCGCCGCGGCCAACGGCGGCAAGGCGCCGCCGGACTTCTCGGTGCTCGCCAAGGCCCGCACCTTCGAGCGCGGCTTCCCGTGGTTCATCACCGATGCGCTCCCCTTCGTGGGCTATTCCGAGCAGGGCGTGGACTACATCCACGCGGTGCTGAACGGCTACGAGGAGCCCCCGAAGGGCACCGAGGTGCCGGACGGGGTGCACTACAACAAGTACTATCCCGGCCACCTGATCGCGATGCCGAACCCGATCAGCGACGGGCAGGTCACCTACGCCAAGAACGAGGCCGGCCAGCCGGTCGTGCCGGAGACGGTCGACCAGTACACCCGGGACGTCGCGGCCTTCATGGCCTGGGCCGCGGAGCCGCACATGATGGCGCGCAAGGCGCTCGGCCTGCGGGTGATCCTGTTCCTGATCCTGCTCTCGGGCCTGCTCTACTACGTCAAGAAGCGCGTCTGGGCCGACGTCGGCGGCGAGGTCCACGGCCTCCAGCCCGAGCTGCACAAGGCGGGCTGATCGCGCGATCGATCCACGGACGACCGAACGGGTCCCTCGCGGGGCCCGTTCGCGTTTTTGCGCCGCACGCGGATCGTGATAGCGGGTCGCGGAGATCTCGACCTCGCCGAGACCTGCGCGGGTCCCTTCTCCCAGGGGGAGAAGGACAGGATGAGGGGCGTGAGCTTTCCGGAGAGATCACGGCCCTCACCCCAACCCTCTCTCCTTGGCAGAGAGAGCTCCGTCGCGGATCCCGTACCCCACCAGTCTCAACGGACGAACGACATGACGGCAGCGGTGCTCGGTGTGATGGGCGGGTCCGGGGTCTACGACCTGCCGGGGCTCGAGGACGTGCGCGAGGAGCGGGTCGCCTCGCCCTGGGGCGAGCCGTCCGACGCCCTGCGGATCGGGCACGTCGGCGACACCAAAGTGGTGTTCCTGGCCCGGCACGGGCGCGGGCACCGGCTCTCGCCCACCGGCATCGACTACCGCGCCAACATCGACGCGATGAAGCGGGCCGGCGTCACCGACCTCGTCTCGCTGTCGGCCTGCGGCTCGTTCCGCAACGAGCTGCATCCGGGCCTGTTCGTGCTCGTCGATCAGTTCGTGGACCGGACGGTGGGGCGTCCGTCTTCGTTCTTCGGCAACGGCTGCGTCGCCCACGTCTCGCTCGCCCACCCGGTCGGCCCGAACCTGCAGAAGCGGATCGCGAACGCGGCCGAGGCCGAGGGGATCGCGGTGCACCGCGGCGGCACCTACGTCTGCATGGAGGGGCCGCAATTCTCCTCGCTCGCCGAATCGAAGAGCTACAAGGCGCAAGGGTTCGACGTGATCGGCATGACCAACATGCCCGAGGCCAAGCTCGCCCGCGAGGCCGAGATCACCTACGCCACCATCGCGATGGTCACCGATTTCGACTGCTGGCATCCGGGCCACGACGCGGTCGACGTGGCCGCCGTCGTCGCAGTGGCGCGGGCCAACGCCGACAAGGCCGCCCGCCTCGTGGCGCGGCTCGCCCGCGACCTGCCCGCGACCCGCGAGGATTGCCCAGCGGGCTCGCACCGGGCGCTCGACGGCGCGATCATGACGGCGCCGTCCCACCGCGACCCGGAGCTGCTGGCCAAGCTCGACGCGGTGGCGGGGCGCGTGCTCAACGGTTGAGCAGCCCCTTTCCCCGGCGACGGCTTCCGCACTAGAAGGCACCAAAGCCGGCCGCGTCGGCCCGGCCAACGAAAAATCACGAAGCCCATGCGCAGCGCCAGCATCAGCCGGAAGACGGCGGAGACCGACGTCTCGGTCTCGATCGACCTCGACGGCACCGGCAAGATCGGGATCGCCACCGGCGTCGGCTTCCTCGACCACATGCTGGAGCTCTTCGCCCGGCACGGGCTGTTCGACGTCGAGGCCCGGGTGACCGGCGACCTGCACGTCGACCAGCACCACACGGTGGAGGATTGCGGCATCGCGCTGGGCCAGGCCTTCGCGAAAGCGCTCGGCGACAAGCGCGGGATCGCGCGCTACGCCGACATCCACATGCCGATGGACGAGACCCTGAGCCGCGTCGCGATCGACATCTCGGGCCGGCCGTTCCTGGTGTTCCGCACCGCGTTCCGCGTCGAGAAGATCGGCGCCTTCGACACCGAACTGGTGCGCGAGTGGTTCCAGGCCTTCGCCATGAACGCCGGCATCACGCTCCACGTCGAGACGCTCTACGGCGACAACGCCCACCACATCGCCGAGAGCTGCTTCAAGGGGCTGGCCCGCGCCTTGCGGAAGGCCGTCGCGGTCGATCCTCGGGAGGAGGGGCGGGTGCCCTCGACCAAAGGTTCGCTTTAGGTCGGGGTTCGCTCTGGGCCGGGGTTCGCTCTAGGGTTACCGGCGCGTTCGCGAAGGTTGCGCCAGTTCGAAGGCGTGACGGGGGAGGAAGAGGGTCGCCATGAGGATGCGCAGCTACACGCTCCATCTGCCGCACGAGGCCCGCCCCGGCGAGGCGCACGACCTGGACCGGGCGCAGCTGGTGCCGGACGGGTTCTCAGGCACGGCCTTCGCCTTCTCGGTCCTGTGGTTCCTGTATCACCGCCTCTGGCTCGCCGCCCTGCTCGTCCTCGCCGGGCTCGGCGCCACGGCCCTCGTCGGCTACGGCCTCGGCCTGTCGCCGGCGGCCGGCACCGTCATCACGCTGCTGGTCCTGGTCCTGATCGGGCTCGAGGCGTCCTCGCTCCGGCGCTGGACGCTTGCCCGCAACGGCCGGCCGGCGCGCGACGCGGTGGTGGCCTTCAATGCCGACGAGGCCGAGGCCAAGGCGATGACGCGCTGGCTCGACCCCGCCCGCACGCCGAGTGTGCGAACCTCGACCGAGTTCGCCGGCGCCCGCGCGGTCGAGCCGGTGATCGGCCTGTTCCCGGCGCAGGGCGGCCGGTGAGCGTCTTCAAGGGACAGAGACCGTGAGCGCCGAGACCGTCGCGATCATCGATTACGGGTCGGGCAACCTGCACTCGGCGGCCAAGGCCTTCGAGCGGGCCGCCCGCGAAGCCGGCCTGCCTGAGACCCGCATCGTCGTCACCGGCGATCCGGATGCGGTCGCGCGCGCCGACCGGATCGTGCTCCCCGGCGTCGGCGCCTACGCCGACTGCCGCCGCGGGCTCGACGCCGTCCCCGGCCTCGTGGAGGCGATGGGCGAGGCGGCGATCGGATCGGGGCGCCCGTTCCTCGGCATCTGCGTCGGCATGCAGCTCATGGCCACCCGCGGCCTCGAATACGAGACCACGGACGGCCTCGGCTGGATCTCGGGCGACGTCGGGCCGATCCGGCCGTCGGATCCCGCCTTGAAGATCCCGCACATGGGCTGGAACACCCTGGCGCCGGCACGCGACCATCCCCTGCTCGACGGCATCCGCACCGGGCCGGACGGGCTGCACGCCTACTTCGTGCACAGCTTCGCCCTCAAGGCCGATCGCCCGGACGAGGTCGTCGCCGAGGCGGAATACGGCGGTCCCGTCACCGCGATGGTGGCGCGCGACAACCTCGCCGGCACGCAATTCCACCCGGAGAAGAGCCAGAATCTCGGGCTGGCCCTGCTCGCGAACTTTCTGCGCTGGCGTCCGTAGATGCCGCGTCCTCCATCGACCGCCCAGAAGAAACGAGCGTCCGCGTGATCCTGTATCCGGCCATCGATCTCAAGGAAGGACATTGCGTCCGGCTCGTGCAGGGCGACATGGCGCAGGCCGTGGTGTTCAACGACGACCCGGCCGCGCAGGCCCGGGCGTTCGCCGACCAGGGCTTCTCCTGGCTGCACGTGGTCGACCTCGACGGCGCCTTCGCCGGCGCGCCGATGAACGCGGCCGCGGTCGACGCGATCCTGGCCGAGATCGACATCCCGGTGCAGCTCGGCGGCGGCATCCGCGAGATGCGGACGCTGGAGGGCTGGCTCGAGAAGGGCGTCGCCCGGGTGATCATCGGCACGGCAGCCGTGCGCGACCCGGCCTTCGTCCACGAGGCGGCGCGGCGCCATCCGGGCAAGATCGCGGTGGGCATCGACGCCAAGGACGGGCGCGTCGCGGTGGCGGGCTGGGCCGAGACCTCCAGCATGACGGCGGAAGACCTCGGCCGCCGTTTCGAGGATGCCGGCGTCTCGGCGATCATCTACACCGACATCGCCCGCGACGGCATCCTGAAGGGCCTCAACATCGAGATGACGGTGGCGCTCGCCGAAGCCGTGAGCATCCCGGTGATCGCCTCGGGCGGCCTCGCCTCGATCGAGGACGTGCACCGCCTGCTCGAGCCCGATTGCGCGATGCTGGCCGGCGCCATCACCGGCCGCGCCCTCTACGACGGCCGCATCGACCCGCGGGCGGCGCTGTTCGCGATCAAGGCCGCGCGCGGCAACGCCGCCTCGTGATAGTCTCGCCCGGTCAAGGATTTGCCGGGAGGCTGCGATGACGGCTTTGGCGAAGGCGGCGCGACCGGCGGAGGCCGGAACGGCCTACGCGGACGATTTCTACACCTGGACGCAGGAGCAGAGCGCGCGCCTCCGGGCCGGCGACCTGACCGCCCTCGATCTGCAGAACCTCGCCGAGGAGATCGAGAGCTTGGGCAAGAGCGAGTTCAACAGCCTCGTCAGCGCGTGGCGCGTCCTCCTCCTGCACATGCTGAAGTTCGATCATCAGCCGGCGCGCCGAACGCGGTCCTGGACGCTGTCGATCAAGGAGCAGTGCAAGGAGGCATCCTTCGTGCTGAAGGACAACCCCGGCCTCAAGAGCCGGTTGGACGAGGCGCTCGAACGCGCCTACGACACGGCCCGGTTGAAGGCGGCGCGGGAGACCCGGCTGCCCCTCGCGACCTTCCCCGAGACCTGCCCCTACACCCGCGACGAGATGCTGACGCGTCCCTTCGCGATCGACCCCGACGACACGACCGCCTGAAGGGCCGCCCCCGTGCTCAAGACCCGCATCATCCCCTGCCTCGACGTCAAGGACGGCCGCGTCGTCAAGGGCGTGAAGTTCCTCGAGCTGCGCGACGCGGGCGATCCGGTGGAGGCGGCCAAGGCCTACGACGCGGCCGGCGCCGACGAGCTCTGCTTCCTCGACATCACCGCGAGCCACGAGGCGCGCGGCACCCTGCTCGACGTGGTGAGCCGCACGGCGGAGGCCTGCTTCATGCCGCTCACCGTCGGCGGCGGCGTGCGGGCGGTGACGGACGTGCGCGCGCTGCTGCTCGCCGGCGCCGACAAGGTCGCGATCAACACGGCGGCCGTGAACGACCCCGACCTCGTGGCGCGGGCCGCGGAGAAGTTCGGCGCGCAATGCGTCGTGGTGGCGATCGACGCCAAGCGCACCTCGGCGCCGGGCGAGCCGGACGCGTGGCAGATCTTCACCCATGGCGGCCGCACCCCCACCGGCCTCGACGCGATCGCCTTCGCCCGCACGGTGGCGGCCAAGGGGGCGGGCGAGCTGCTCGTCACCTCGATGGACCGGGACGGGACGCGCTCGGGCTACGACCTCGCGCTGATCCGCGCCATCGCCGACGCGGTGACCGTGCCGGTGATCGCCTCTGGCGGCGTCGGCGGGCTCGACGACCTCGTGGCCGGCGTCGCCGAGGGCCATGCCAGCGCGGTGCTGGCGGCCTCGATCTTCCATTTCGGGCAGCACAGCGTCGCCGAGGCCAAGGTGCACATGGCGGCGGCCGGCCTCGCCATGCGGCTGGACGCCTGAACCCGGTCCCATGCGGTGAACCCATTCCCATAGCAGGGCCTGGGCATGGCACGATCCGGAACCATTTTTCCGACAATTCCGGCCGGCCGTCGCGGAAATGCGGGTGGCGACGCGCTCCTGCGCCGGCTCCCCGCTTGCCCGGCGCCCGCCGTTGACGCAGGTTCCGGCGACGGCATCGTCGCCTTCGAACCCTGCCGCACGGGTCTTGTATGTCCGCCTACACCCTCGACGACCTCGCACGCCTCGTGGCGAGCCGCGCCGGCACCGCGCCCGACCAGTCCTACACGGCCAAGCTGCTCGCCGGCGGCCCGGCCAAGGCCGCCAAGAAGCTCGGCGAGGAGGCGGTGGAGGCCGCCATCGCCGCGGTGCAGGGGGACAAGGCCGGCCTGACCAACGAGGCGGCGGACGTGCTCTACCACCTCGTCGTGCTGCTGCGCGCCGGGGGCGTCGAGCTGTCGGCGGTGATGGCGGAGCTGGAACGCCGCACCGCGCAGAGCGGCATCGCCGAGAAGGCGTCGAGGCCGCCGGCATGAAGGCGGCCGCGCTCGCCCCCGGCCAGAATCCGGTGACGGGGCAGAACCCGGTCACGGGCGACGGGCCCGAGCGGATCTCGCCCTATCGCCTGTTCAGCCGCGAATCCTGGGCGCAGCTGCGCGCCGACACGCCGCTCACCCTGACGCAGGAGGACGTGGAGCGCCTGCAATCGCTGAACGACCCGATCTCGCTGGAGGAGGTGGTCGCGATCTACCTGCCGCTGTCGCGGCTGCTCTCGCTCTACGTTGCGGCGAGCCAGGGGCTGTTCAAGGCGACCCAGCGCTTCCTGATGGCCGAGCGCGAGACCAAGGCGCCCTACATCATCGGGCTCGCCGGCTCCGTGGCGGTGGGCAAGTCGACCACGGCCCGCGTGCTCACCGCGCTGCTCGCGCGCTGGCCGAACACCCCGAAGGTCGACCTCGTCACCACCGACGGGTTCCTGCTGCCGAACGCCGAGCTCGCCGCGCAGGGCATCATGGACCGGAAGGGCTTCCCGGAAAGCTACGACACCGCCGCCCTGCTGCAGTTCCTACACGACGTGAAATCGGGCCGGAAGCGCGTGACCGCGCCGCTCTACTCCCACCTCGTCTACGACCGGGTGGCCGGCGAGGAGCGGGTGGTGGAGAGCCCCGACATCCTGATCGTCGAGGGCCTGAACGTGTTGCAGCCGGCGCGCCTGCCGCGCGACGGCACCGCGATCCCGTTCGTCTCCGACTTCTTCGACTTCTCGATCTACCTCGACGGGCACGAGGACGACCTGCACCGGTGGTACGTGATGCGCTTCATGCGCCTGCGCCAGACCGCGTTCCGCGACCCCCGCTCGTACTTCCGCAAATACGCCGAGGTGCCGGAGGCGGAAGCGCTCGCCATCGCCGACCGGCTGTGGTCGACGATCAACTTGCCGAACCTGCGCGACAACATCCTGCCGACCCGCCAGCGCGCCAGCCTGATCCTGGCCAAGGGAGCGAGCCACCGCATCGAGAGCGTGGCGCTGCGGCGGTTGTAGGCCCCTTCAGGCGAACGGAAACGCGGCTTCCGCGACGTACGGCCCGCCGCCGGTCGAGTCGCGCGCGGAGTACAGCACCACCTCCGTCGCGGAGAAGCGCTGGGGCGTGAAGATCGGCGCCTGCGACAAGGCCATCGCCACCGCCTCGGGCGTGGCCTCGCGGCGCAGGCGCGCCAGCGTCACGTGCGGCACGAACTTGCGCCGCTCCGGCTCGGCGCCGGCCCTTCGGATCAGGCGCTCCTGCTCGGCCTGGAGGTCCATCAGGTCGGGGTTGGCCGCGACGCTGGCCAGCAGCGCGCGCGGCTTGTCGCCGCCGAACACCGAGAGGCCGTCCAGCACCACCGCGATCGCCGGGCGCGCCCGCATCTCGGAGAGCGCCTCCACCGCGTCCTCGGCCAGGGCGACCGGCACGTCGCCGAGGAAGCGCAGGGTGACGTGGTAATCCGCCGGCTCGATCCAGCGGGCGCCGGGCAGGCCGCCGCGGAACGGTGCCAACCCGGCGGCGATCTCCGGCGGGAGGGCGAGCGCCGTGAATAGGCGCGGCATCTCAGGGCGCCTTGGCTGGGAGGCGCCCGAGGAAGGCCTCGACCGAGGGCAGGATGCCGGCCACGATCACGTCGACGCCCTTGGCGTTCGGGTGGAGCCCGTCGTCGAGGGTGTAGGCCCGGTCGCCGACCATGCCGGCCATGAAGAACGGGTACAGCACGAGGTCGTATTTCTGGGCCAGGTCGGGGTAGATCGCGTCGAAGCGCGCGACGTAGTCGGGTCCGAGGTTGGTCGAGGCGCGCATGCCGGCGAGCAGCACCGGGATGCCGCGATCCTTCAGCCGCGCGACGATCGCCTCCAGCGCCTTCCGCGTCACGGCCGGGTCGGTGCCGCGCAGCATGTCGTTGGCGCCGAGTTCCAGGATCACGCCGTCGGTGCCGTCGGGGACCGACCAGTCGACCCGGTCGAGGCCGTTGGTGGCGGTCTCGCCCGAGACGCCGGCGTTGGCGACCGTCACCGTCCGACCTTTCGCCGCGAGCGCCCGCTCCAGCACCGCCGGGAAGGCGGAACTCGCCGGCAGGCGGTAGCCAGCGGTGAGGCTGTCGCCCAACGCCACCAGACGGATCGGCTTCGGCCCGGGCGGCGGGTCGGCTTTCGCCGGCGCGACGCCGGCCATCGACAGGACCAGCCCCGCTGCGGCAAACAGGGCCATCAGGATCGTCCTGCGCCGGCCGTCATGGCGTAGTTCCGTCGCGGTCGCCATATCGGCTCCACGAGCCTCGGTCGGCACGGGTCGTGCCGAAGCGCACCGAACGTTCGTCCGCCAACCGTGATCTCCGTCCCGCATGTTCGCCATCCCGCACAGATCGGCTCAGCCGTGACCGACGACAAGCCCTCTTCCAGCAAGCCCTCGCCGGAAATGCCCGCGTCCGGAACGCCGGCCATCGCCCTTTCCGGCATCGACCTCAGCCTCGGCCGGGGCGCCGCCCGCGTCCACGTGCTGCGCGGGATCTCCCTCGACGTCGCCCGCGGCGAGGCGGTCGGCCTCGTCGGGCCGTCGGGCTCGGGCAAGTCGACCCTGCTGATGGTGATGGCGGGGCTGGAGCGGCCCGATTCCGGCGCGATCCGAATCGAGGACACCGACCTCGGGCGCCTCGACGAGGACGCGCTCGCGCGCTTCCGCGGCCGGCGCATCGGCATCGTGTTCCAGGCCTTCCACCTCGTCCCGACGATGACGGCGTTGGAGAACGTCGCCCTGCCGCTGGAGCTGGCCGACAAGCCCGAGGCACAGGCCCGCGCCAAGCGGGAGCTCGAGGCCGTCGGCCTCGGCCACCGGCTGCACCACTACCCGGCCCAGCTCTCGGGCGGCGAGCAGCAGCGCGTCGCCATCGCCCGCGCCGTCGCCCCCGACCCGGCGATCCTGGTGGCCGACGAGCCCACCGGCAACCTCGACGAGGCGACCGGGCGCCAGATCGTCGAGTTGCTGTTCGCGCTCAAGCGCGACCGCGGCGCGACGCTCGTCCTCGTCACCCACGATCCGGGGCTCGCCCGCCTCTGCGACCGCACCGTGCGCCTGCGCTCGGGACGGATCGAGGAGCCGGTGGCGGCCTGATGCACGGCACCCTTTCCCGACAGGACCGGACGCCCCCCTCGCGCCTTCCCCTCACCCTACGGCTCGCGCTCCGCGAGCTCCGCGGGGGCTTGGGCGGGTTTGCGGTGTTCCTCGCCTGCATCGCGCTCGGCGTCGCGGCGATCGCAGGCGTCGCCTCGATCTCGCGCTCGCTGTCGGACGGCCTCGGGCGGGAGGGCAAGCGCATCCTCGGCGGCGACCTGAGCTACAGCCTGATCAACCGCGAGGCGACGGAACCCGAGCGGGCGGCCCTCGACGCGCAGGGGCGGGTGGACGTGGTCGCCTCGCTCCGCGCCATGGCGGTGGCGGGGGAGGGCGCGGCGCTCGTCGAGTTGAAGGCGGTCGATTCCGGCTACCCGTCGGCTGGGGAGCTCGTCACCGAGCCGCAGGCGCCGCTCGCCGGCCTGCTCGCCGAGCGGGACGGGATCGACGGAGCGCTCGCCGACCCCGCCCTCCTGACCCGCCTCGACCTCAAGGTCGGCGACAGGCTCACCCTCGCGGGCCGGCCCTTCGCCATCCGCGCGACCATCGTCTCCGAGCCGGACAAGATCGCCGGGGGGATCGGCTTCGGGCCGCGGCTCATCATGTCGCAAGACGCGTTGCGGCGGACCGGCCTCGTCCAGCCGGGCAGCCTCAACCGCTGGAGCTACCGGCTGATCCTGCCGGGCGCCGACGACGCGGGCCTCGACGCCGCCGCCGCGCGAATCGCCGCCGCGGCGCCACAGGCCGGCTGGGAGATGCGGGCGCGCACCAACGCCGACCCGCGCTTCTCCAAGAGCATCGAGCGCTTCACCCAGTTCCTGACGCTGGTCGGCCTCACCGCGCTGATCGTCGGCGGGGTCGGCGTCGCCAACGCCGTCAACGCCTTCGTCGAGCGCAAGCGCCCCTCGATCGCCACCCTGAAGAGCGTCGGCGCGCCGGGCTCGAAGGTCGTCGCCTTGTACCTGACGCAGGTGATGCTGATCGCCGGCCTCGGCACGGCGATCGGCCTCGTCGTCGGCGCCGCCTTGCCGTTCGTCCTCGACGCGCTGTTCCGGGACAGCCTGCCGCTGCCGCTGAACCCGACGCTGGCGCCGCTGGAACTGCTTCAGGCGGCGGCCTACGGGCTCCTGACCGCCCTGGCCTTCGCGATCACGCCGCTCGGGCGCGCCCACGACGTCCCGGTCTCGGGGCTGTTTCGCGACACCGTCGACCCGGCCGCCGCCCGCATCCGCCCGCGCTACCGACTGATCCTGGCGCTGGCGCTCGCCGCCCTGGTCGGTCTCGCCGTCGGCACCGCCTTCGACCGGCGCGTGGCCCTGATCTTCATCGCCGCCGCCGGCATCGCCTTCGGCCTGCTGCGCCTCGTCGCGGTCGGCGTGATGGTGCTCGCCCGCCGGCTGCCGCATCCCAAGCGCACCGCGCCGCGGATGGCGCTGGCCAACCTCCACCGCCCGGGCGCCCTGACGCCGGCCATCGTCCTGTCGCTGGGCTTGGGCGTGACGCTCCTCGTGACCTTGAGCCTGATCGACGTGAACGTGCGCCGCACGATCTCGGCGACCCTGCCCGCACGCGCGCCGAACCTGTTCTTCCTCGACATCCCGGCGGCCGACTCGAACGCCTTCCACGACTTCCTCGCGCGCCAGGCGCCCGCCGCCAAGATCGAGCGGGTGCCGATGATGCGCGGGCGCATCGTGGCGCTGGACGACGTGCCGGCCGAGAAGATCCGGCCGCCGGAGGACGCCGCCTGGGTGCTCGACGGCGACCGGGGCATCACCTACGCCGAGGACGTGCCCGAGGGCTCGAACATCGTCGCCGGAAAGTGGTGGACGGCCGAGGAGGCCAAGACCCCGCTGGTCTCGTTCGAGGCGGAGCTGGCCAGGAACCTCGGCCTGAAGGTCGGCAGCCGCGTCACCGTCAACGTGCTCGGCAGGAACCTCACCGCCACCATCGCCAACCTGCGCAAGGTCGAGTGGCGCAACCTCGGCATCAACTTCGTCATGGTGTTCTCCCCCGGCACGTTCCGCGGGGCGCCGCACTCGGACCTCGCGACGCTGACCCTGCCCGGCGGCACGAACGGACCGATCGAGAACCGCATCCTGCGCGACGTCGCCAAGACGTTCCCCTCCGTCACCAGCGTGCGGGTGAAGGACGCCCTCGACGCCGTCGGCGACCTCGTCGGCCGGCTGGTGCTGGCGATCCGCGGGGCGAGCGCGGTGGCGGTGCTGGCGAGCCTGTTCGTGCTGGCCGGCGCCATCGCCGCAGGGCACCGGGCGCGGCTCTACGACGCCGTGGTGCTGAAGGTGCTCGGCGCCACCCGCGGACGGCTGCTCACCGCCTACGGCCTCGAATACGGCGCGCTCGGCCTCGTCACCGCGTTGTTCGGGCTGCTGGCCGGGACGCTGGCCGGCTGGGTGATCGTCACCAAGGTGATGCGCCTCGACTTCGTCCTCGACCTGTCGGGGGCGCTGGTGGCGGCGGCAGCCGCCGTGGTGCTCGCCGTGGTGCTGGGGCTCGCCGGCACCTGGCGCATCCTCGGCCAGAAGCCGGCGCCGTACTTGCGACAATCGTAAGATGCGGCAATCCTGATGCGCGACGAAGTATGACCGAACTTTAATCCCAGACTTCGTGAACAAAATTAACGGCCGCGGATTCACCAAAAGCGCTTTTCCAAGCTCTACCGGGCTCTTGTGCGGGGCGGCCGAAAGCAACATATTCCAACCCGAGGCGCTCGACGGCGCCAGAGGTCCCCTGCGTGGGCCTCGTCTCAAACACCACGCACGAGCGAGCCTTCCGAGGTCACTCCCATGGCATTCGACAACTCTCCCTTCCGCTACGGCGCCCAGGCGCCGTCGCAGGCCGGCACCCAGGTCGCGTTCGACCAGGGCCTGCGGACCTTCATGCTCGGCGTCTACAACAACATGGTCGTGGGCCTGGGCATCTCGGGCCTGGTCG
This sequence comes from Methylobacterium sp. WL8, assembly GCF_008040045.1. Classification (NCBI taxonomy): domain Bacteria; kingdom Pseudomonadati; phylum Pseudomonadota; class Alphaproteobacteria; order Hyphomicrobiales; family Methylobacteriaceae; genus Methylobacterium; species Methylobacterium sp. WL8. The sequence goes on from NZ_VRVF01000057.1 coordinate 23,430, forward strand.
CGCTCGGCCTCAACATGGCCGCCACCACCGCGACCGCGACCGGGCGTCTCGCCCTGACGCCGTTCGGCCAGACGCTCTACAACAGCCCGCTCAAGTGGGTCCTGATGTTCGCGCCGCTCGCCTTCATCCTCGTCTTCTCGATGCGGATGGACCGGATGTCGGCCTCGTCGGCGCGGACGATGTTCTTCGCCTTCGCGGCGGTGATGGGCGCCTCGATGTCGACGCTGCTGCTGGTGTTCACCGGCGCCAGCGTGGTGCGGGTGTTCTTCATCACCTCGGCGACCTTCGGCGCGTTGAGCCTCTACGGCTACACCACGAAGCGCAGCCTCTCGGGCATGGGCTCGTTCCTGATCATGGGCCTGATCGGCATCATGATCGCCTCGATCGTCAACATCTTCCTGGCCTCGTCGGCGCTGCAGTTCGCCGTCTCGGTGCTCGGCGTGCTGATCTTCGCGGGGCTGACCGCCTACGACACCCAGAAGCTGAAGGAGATGTATCTCTCCAGCGGCTTCGACGGCGAGGCGGCCGCCAAGATGTCGGTGAACGGTGCGCTGACGCTGTACCTCGACTTCATCAACATGTTCCAGTTCCTGCTCTCGCTCCTCGGCGACCGCCGCTAAGCGAATTCCGAACCGGACGAACGAAAAAGGCCCCGGCGGGAATGCCGGGGCCTTTTTCATGCGCGCGGTGGCTTCCTCTCCCGAAAAGGAAAGGGATCGGGCTCGGGCTCGGGCTCACACCGCGCGCAGGGGCTTCTCCAGCACCGCGAGCACGCGGGCGAGGTCGGCGCCGCGCTTGAGCACCACGCCGGTGGCGGCGACCACGGCGTAGGCGCCCTGGCGGCGGGCGAGCTTGGGGTCCTTCTCGATCCGGTAGAGCGGCATCTCGGAGGTGCGGCGGTAGATCGAGAACACCGCCTTGTCCCGACGGAAATCGAGGGCGTAGTCGCGCCATTCGCCCTCCGCGACCCGGCGGCCGTAGAGGTTGAAGATCGTGCGCAGCTCGTGCCGGTCGAACGCGATCTGCGGGGCGGTGGACGGGCTGGGGAAGGGCACCACGCGGGCCGTCGACTCGTCTGTCCGGATCTCGCCGCTTGCGCGCTCGCTCATCGTCCCTCCGCCGTGGGTCCTGCTACCGATCGTTGAGGATGGGCCTCGGGCGGCCGGCCCGCAAGGGTCCCGGACAAGGCCGCGTTCACCGATTCGTTCGTTGCGGACAGGACACGCCCAAGAAACAAATGCCGCGGTTTCGCCCCGATCACGCCTTTCCCGGGCCGTGTTGCGACTCGACAACGAGGGCCGAACCCTCGTCGGGTCGTGCCCCGACGGTCGTCCGCATCCCGAGCTCCCCAGCCCGCGGGCGTCACCGGACCGCACGACGCGACATCCCAGAGGTTTCGAGACCCAAGGACTTCAGGCCGCCCGCAAGGGCGGCCTTTTTTGTTCGCGCCCGGCGCGCTGAGCAGGAACGCGCAAACCCTGCCGAAACCCGCTATGAGGCGGGCCGACCATGACCGACGCCCGCCCGCCCCGCTTCGACGACGACTTCCGGCAGGCGCTCGACGACCTGTTCGCGTGGCGCCGCGACGTGCGCCGCTTCCGCGCCGACCCGGTGGACGAGGCCCTGCTGCGCGAGAGCCTGGCGGCGGCCCATCGCAGCCCGTCGGTCGGCAACAGCCAGCCGTGGCGCTTCGTGCGCGTCGCCGACCCCGCCCGCCGCGCCGGCGTGGTCGCGAGCTTCGAGCGCTGCAACGCCGACGCGGCCCTGCGCTACGACGACGAGACCCAGGCGCGCTACCGCGCCCTGAAGCTCGCGGGCCTGCGCGAGGCCCCGGTGCACCTCGCCGTCTTCTGCGACGACGCGACGGAGGCCGGCCACGGCCTCGGCCGGGCGACCATGCCGGAGATGCTGCGCTACTCCGTGGTCGGCGCCGTGCAGACCTTCTGGCTCGCGGCGCGCGCCCGCGGCCTCGGCACCGGCTGGGTCTCGATCCTGGAGCCGGCCCGGATCGGGACGCTGCTCGACGTGCCGGAGAGCTGGCACCTCGTCGCCTACCTCTGCGTCGGCCTCCCCGTGGAGGAGCACGCCGACCCCGAGCTCGTGCGCCACGGCTGGCAGGCGCAGGACGCGACGGCCGCGCGTCTGTTCGAGCGGTAAAGCAAATCCTTCGACAAACGTTCGCCTTTGTCGAAAGGACATCGAGCGCTTTTTACCGTCTTCCGCGAAGAGCGTGAGCAAACCCGCAGTCCTCGAAGGACGAGCTGGAACGCAGAGCTTGGCCGTGGATTACTGCTGCAGCGAACGGTCACGCTCTGCGAAGGAAATCCCCAGATGTCGGTCAGGAAATACGTGTCCACGGGCCTCGGCGGCGCGATGCTGGCCGGCCTCGTGGCGACGCCGGTGGCGGCGCGCGAGGTGGTGCCGTTCGCGGACGGGGCGATGCCGGGTTCGGTGGTGATCAGCGTCTCGCAGCGCCGGCTCTACCTCGTCAACGGCGACGGCACTGCGATCCGCTACCCCGTCGCGGTGGGGAAGCCCGGCAAGCAATGGTTCGGCACCAAGGCGATCGACGGGAAGTACGTGCAGCCGGCCTGGTCGCCGCCGAGCGAGGTCAAGCGCGACAACCCGCGCCTGCCGAACCTGATCGCCGGCGGCTCGCCGCACAACCCGATGGGCGCCGCGGCGATGACGCTCTCGGGCGGCGAATACGCCATCCACGGCACCAACCGCCCGAGCTCGGTCGGCACCTGGGCCTCCTACGGCTGCATCCGGATGTACAACCAGGACGTGGTCGATCTCTACGACCGCGTCTCGGTCGGCACCCCGGTCTACGTGACGCGCTGAGGATTGGCTCCAGAACCCCGCAAGATCAGGCGGCGGCCGGCGCCGTCGCCTCGATCGCCGTGAAGGTCTCCAGGATGTGGTAGGTGTGCACGGTCCCGGCCGGCACGCAGTAGGAATCGCCCGGCTCGAGCGCGACCGTCCGGTCCTCGAGCACCAGCTTGGCCCGGCCCGAGATCACGTAGCCCACGGTCTCGTAATCGGACGTGGTGCTCGGCTTGTCGTCGGCCGGCGGCTCGTCGCGCCACATCCGCATGCCGACCAGCTCGCCCTTCGCCAGCGCGACCTCGCCGTGGGCGCCGCTCGGCGCATCCTTGCTCGATACCTTGGTGATCATCGGGGGCCTCGTCTCGCACTGCGCTTCGCGAGCCCAACAGCAGGCTCGCCCGGTCGTTCCGGCGGCTTCGCGCGACCAACGGCCCCGTCTGGTCGGAACTTGCGATCAGAAGTCGACGGCGAGCCCCTTCACCTCCCAGTCGTCGTAGCGCACCGGTTCGAGCCCGCCGCGCCCGAGGCGCTCGGGGGCCGCCGAGACCGCCGCCGCCCGCGCGTCGATCGCCCTGCGGCGCTCGGCCGCCTCCGTCAGGGCGCGCTCGGCCGCCGGGGTGAGGGGACGGGCGGCGGGCTCGCCGCCGGATTCGACTGGACCGGCTTCGGCGGCGTCGGGATTGGTTTCAACTTGCATCGGACTCGCTCAAATGGGAGGGCATCGGGGTCCGGCGGCGGGTTGCCGGCACGAAGGGTCGTTCGAGAAGTGGCATCCATGGGCAGAGGGCGCAACGCGTCCGGGCCGGCGCGGGCGGCGGGCGCGACCAAGGGTCCGCGCCCGGGGCCGAAATCGACACCTGAATCCGCAGCGGACGCGGCCGGCCTCGCCGCGCGCCGGGTGGCGCAATCCGTCGTCGCCGACCTTTTGGGACAGAACCGCGCCCTCGCCCTGGAGGATGCGCTGGCGCAAGGCGCCCGCGTCGCGGGGCTCGACGCCGCCGACGCCGGGCTGGCGCGGGCCATCGCCACGGTCACCTTCCGCCGGCTTGGCTTCCTGAAGGCGGCGCTCGCCGCGCGGATGGAGCAGGGCCTGCCCGAGGACAAGCCGCGCCTCGTCGCACTCCTCGCCACCGGCGCCGCGCAGATCCTCGACCTCGCCGTCCCCGACCACGCCGCGGTCGACCTCGCGGTGCGGCTCGCCAAGGCCGACCCGCAGGCGCGGCATCTGGCCGGCCTCGTCAACGCGGTCCTGCGCCGGATCGTGCGCGAGCGCGAGGCGATCCTGGCGGAGGCCGGCGATCCGCTCGAAGCTAACACCCCGGATTGGCTGGCCGCGCGCTGGCGCGCGGCCTACGGGCCGGAGACCGCCGCCGCCATCGCCCGCGCGCACCTGGGCGGCGCCGCGATCGACCTGACGCTCAAGGGCGAGGCCGGCGACTGGGCCGAGCGCCTCGGCGCGGTGGCGCTGCCCACCGGCTCGCTCCGGCTCGGCGACCTGCGGGTCCCGGTCTCCGAGCTTCCCGGCTTCACCGAGGGCGCGTGGTGGGTGCAGGACGCCGCCGCCGCGATCCCGGCGCGGCTCCTCGGCGCGCGCGCGGGCGAGCGCATCGCCGACCTCTGCGCCGCACCGGGCGGCAAGACCGCCCAGATCGCGAGCCAGGGCGCCGTGGTGACCGCCCTGGACCGTTCGGCCCCGCGCCTGGAGCGCCTGTCCGAAAACCTCGCCCGCCTCGGGCTGACGGCGGAGGTCGTCGTCGGCGACGCGCTCGCCTTCGATCCGCCGGAGCCGTTCGACGCGGTGCTGCTCGACGCGCCGTGCTCGGCCACCGGCACGATCCGCCGTCACCCGGACGTCGCCTGGACCAAGACGGAATCCGACCTGATCCGCCTGCACCTCCTCCAGGCGCGCCTCCTCGACAAGGCCGCCACCCTGGTGCGGCCGGGCGGGCGCCTGGTCTACTGCACCTGCTCGCTGGAGCAGGAGGAAGGCGAGCGCCAGGTCGCCGCCTTCCTGAAGCGCAACGCCGCCTTCGAGCGGGTGCCGGTTCGCCCGGACGAGGTCGGCGGCCTCGACGCCCTGATCAACGCCGACGGCGACCTGCGCACACTGCCGGCCCACCTCGAAGGTTCGGAGAGCCAGCGCGGCGGCCTCGACGGCTTCTTCGCGAGCCGACTGCGGCGGAAGGACTAGCGCAGCGGCAACCGCCGGCTCGATTGCCACGCGGTCCCGCGCCGCCCTATCAAGCACGAAGAAGCCGCCCCGACTCGGAGGGCGGCCGAAGACGAAAGTATTTTCAAGCGAGGTGGATGCCGGCTCGCGTGAAGAAAATGCGACCACACAATAGGAGAGAGCATGTTCCGTGATCCGGAGATCACGGAACATGCTCTCGGCGGGCCGACGTCGCCCGGCCTCGGGGGAACGCGATGCAGAGCTTCGTTCGGGCCAAGTTGCACGGCATCCGCGTGACGGGCGCCGACCTGAACTACCACGGCTCGATCACCCTGGACGCCGACCTGTGCCGCGAGGCGGGGCTCGACCCGCTCGAGTTCGTCGAGATCTGGAACAAGATGTCGGGGGCGCGGATCAGCACCTACGTGCTGTACGGCCCCGCCGGCTCGCGCTGCTGCATCCTGAACGGCGCCGCCGCCCGCACCTGTCAGGTCGGCGACGAGGTCATCATCGCCTCGGCGAACTACGGCGACGTCGAGGACGTGATCGCCCACAAGCCGCGGGTGCTGATCTTCGGCGAGGGCAACAGCGTGGTCGACCGGATGGTCTACGACGTGTTCCGCGACGCGGAGGGCCGCCTCGACATGCGCATCCTGGAGGCGGCGACCGGCGCCGAGGAGCCGCCGCGGGTGGCGACCCACATCCGCGTGGCGTGAGCGTCGGCGGCCCGGCCTCAGGTGGCGGAGAGCGCGTGCGGCGTGCGACGCTGGTGCCGAATGAGCGAGAGCGTCAGCCCCGACACGGTCAGCAGGTCGCAGGTCAGGCCGAAGACCGAGCCGACGAGGCCGTTGTGGACGGCCCAGCACAGGCTGGCGCCGAGGAAGAGGCGCCGCATGCCCTGCGGGTCTCCCTGCAGGCGGGCGCCCGTCGCCAGGAGGGCGCCGAGGCCGGCGCAGGCCGACGGCCAGCCGCTCCAGGTCGCCAGGGTCATCCCGACGGTGACCAGCGTGGTCGCGGCAAAGAGCGGGGCGACCCAGGCGGCGCGGCCCTCGGGCCCGATCGCCCGCATCGAGACGAAGTTCTGCAGGACGGCGATGGCGCACATCGCCGTGCCGGTGAACGCGCCGAGATGCAGGTAGTGCAGGCCGAAGGCGGCGGCGCAGCCGGCGGAGGCGAGGAGCATCCCGCGCCGATGCGGCATGATCCCGGCGATGAAGCCGAGGAGGAGCCCGAGGGTTCCGAAGAGGTCGAGATGCGGCTTCGCCGCGGCCCATCCGATCAGGGCCAGCTCGATGACGGTCATGGTCCACGCCCGGTCGGCGCGGAAGCGCGCCGCACTCGGTGCAAGGCGCTAGGTCGTCATGGTAACCGGTCGGTTAACGGCGTTTTCCGCAAGGCGCCGCCGTCGCCGCAGCGCAACAGCGGAGGGCCGCCTGCGGGGAGGGCGCGTGCTGCGACCGCGATCGAGCGGATCAGTCCGCGGCGCGCACGCTCCGCCCTTCAGGCCGTGCCGCCGACCGCCCGGTCGCGCCCGGCGCCCATGCCGGCGAGCCCCGCCGCGGCGATGATCGTCGCGAACAGGGCGGCGGGGAGGACCCAGCCGTCGGTGGCCTCGTGGGCGAGGCCGAAGCCGAGGGGCCCGAGGGAGGCGAAGACGTAGCCGATCCCCTGCGCCATCGCCGAGAGGGCGCCGGCCGAGGCGGCGTCGCGGGTGCGCAGGACGAGGAGGCTGAGGCCGAGCCCGAAGCAGCCGCCGATGCCGAGGCCCAGCAGCCCGGATGCGGGGAACCGCAGACCCTCCGGGCCGAAGGCGAGGACGAGGAAGCCGCAGAGCGTCGCGGCCAGCACCGCGAGGATCCAGCCGCGCTGGTCGCGCACGCGCGCGGCGAGCATCGCCACCACCAGCGCGCCCGGCGCCTGGTGCAGGGTCACCACCGAGGCGACGAGCCCGGCATCCAGCGCCGAGAGGCCGCGCCCCTGCAGGATCGCCGGCAGCCAGCCGAACAGCACGTAGGCCAGCGAGGATTGCAGGCCCATGAAGGCGGTGACCTGCCAGGCCAGCGGATCGCGCAGGAGCGAGCCCGGGGCGGCGGCCGCCGCGCGCTCCGGCACGGCGCGGGTCAAGGGCGCCCAGGCGAAGGCGGCGACGAGGGCCGGCACGGCCCAGACGGCGAGCGCCGCCGGCCAGCCGCGGCCGAGCGCCTGCTCGATCGGCACCGCGAAGCCGGCGCCGGCGGCGGCGCCGAGGCAGAGGGTCATGGTGTAGAGCCCGGTCATCGCCCCGGCGCGACCGGGGAAGTCGCGCTTGACCACCGCCGGCAGCAGCACGTTGGCGAGCCCGATGCCGAAGGCGGCGACCGCCGTGCCGGAAAACAGCGACGCGAAGCCGCCGAGACCGCGCAGGGACAGGCCGGCCGCGACCACGACGATGCCGAGGAGCACGCCGCGGTCGGCGCCGAGCCGGCGCAGGACGAGCGGCGTCAGCGCGCAGGCGAGGCCGAGGCAGAGGACGGGCAGCGTGGTCAGCACCGCGGCGCCGGCCGCCGAGAGCCCCGTCGCCTCGCGGATCGACGAGAGCAGCGGCCCGACGGTGCTCAAGGCCGGACGCAGGTTGAACGCCACCGCCATCAGCCCGCAGGTCAGCAGCAGGGGCGGGACGGGCCGCGACGGCCTCACGCGAGCCGCCGGGCCCGGAGGGCGCCCGCGAGGCAGGCGGCGAGCATCGCCGCGAAGGGCCAGTCGCCGACCCGGCCGTAGAGGGTCCCGCCGAGGATGCGGACGGGGAGGTCGGCGTCGAGCACCGCCTCCTGCTCGATCGGTAGCTGCGCGACGACGCGCCCGTGCGCGTCGATCACCGCGGAGATCCCGGTGTTGGCGTCGCGCACCAGCGGCAGGCCCTCCTCGACGGCGCGCAGGCGCGCCTGCGCCAAGTGCTGGCGAGGGCCCGGCGTGTCGCCGAACCACGCGTCGTTGGTGACGTTCAGGATCAGGCCCGGGGGCCGGTCGGCGCCGGCGGCCCCCGCCGGCAGGATCGCGCCGGGGAAGATCGCCTCGTAGCAGATCGTCGCCGCCACCGGCGGCAGTCCGGGCACGTCGAGGATGCGCTGGCCGGCCAGCGTGCCGGCGGAGAAGCCGCCCGGCACCGCCACGAACTGGCGCAGGCCCAAAGCCCGCAAGGCCGCGTCGAGGGGGGCCGGCAGGTACTCGCCGAACGGCACGAGGTGGACCTTGTCGTAGCTGTCGACGATGCGGCCGCCGGGCTCGATCGCCATGATCGCGTTGAAGTAGCGCAGGCGCTCGCCGGGCAGCGGCTCCTCGGCGCGGGCCGCACCGGTGATCAGGTGCTGGCCTGGCGCCAGCCCGGCGCCGACCTGCGCCATCGCGGCCGGATCGCGCTGGATCAGGAACGGAAACGCCGATTCCGGCCAGAGGATGTGGGTCGGCGCCGCGCCGCCATCCTCCGGCGGGCGCCGGGTCAGCTCGACGTAGCGATCGACGATGTCCTGCCGGTTCTCGGGGCGGAACTTCGCGTCCTGCGGCAGGTTCGGCTGCACCAGCCGCAGGCGCACCCCCACCACGACCGGGTCGGCCTCGGGATCGACGCGCTCGGCGCCGTAGAGCGCCATCGCGGCCAGCACGATCGCGGCGGCGGCGCTCGGGCCGAAGCGGCTGCGCGGATGCGAGCCGGTGGCCAGCGTCGCCGGCGCCGCGCAGACGAGGATCGCGAGCACCGTCAGGCCGTAGAGTCCGACGAGCGAGGCCGACTGCATCAGCCAGAGGTTCTGCCCGACCGCCATGCCCAGGGTGTTCCAGGGGAAGCCGGTGAAGACGTGCCCGCGCACCCATTCGGCGCCGGCCACCCCGAAGGCGAGGCCGGCGATGCGCCCCGGGCCGCGGACCCAGAGCAGGCCGGCGACGGCAAAGCCCGCCGCGTAGAACAGCCCGAGCGCCGCCGGCAGGCCGAGGACGCCGAGCGGCAGCGCCCACAGGAAGACGTCGGCCTCGACGAGGAAGGCGGAGCCGAGCCACCACAGCCCGGCGAACAGGTAGCCGAAGCCCCAGGCCCAGCCGATCAGCGCGCAGGGCCATAGCCGGGCGGGCCGCGTACTGCGCGAGCCGGCCGTCCCGTCCACCAGCCAGATCGCGACGGCCAGCGACACGGCGAGCGCCGGCAGGAACCCGAAGGGCGGCATGGCCAGGGCGCCGAAGCTGCCGGCGAGAAAGCTCGCGCCCAGCCGGCGCCAGCCGCGCAGGAGCATGACGCCGCCCGCCAGGCGCGCGACCGGACCACCCGGCGACGCGGCCGCCGGCGGCGCTTCGGAGGCGGGCGTCACGGGGCGGGCG